>CAZSQF010000304.1:0-3739 GCA_964608935.1 uncultured Actinomycetota bacterium
TGAGCCACGGCCACGCAGTCGCGCTGACGCTGGGGCACTTCATCGAGGCGCACGCCGAGGCCGACCCCGCCCGACTCCAGCCGAGGGTGGAGCCCAATGCCCACGCGGCGGCAATGACCGAGATTCTGCGGAGGCTCGATGCTGCCACCGGGGCCGAGGCGCGCGAGCGATTCCTGGGCTTGCTGCGCCGGCTGCACCTTACCCCGACGCTTCCCGGGGTGGGCATAACGAGGCCGCAGGCTCGCGTTTGGCTGGCCGGCGGGGTCAACACCGAACGGCTCGGCAACAACCCGGTCACTTTCGACACGGCCAGCCTCGAAGCAATCCTCGCCGAGGCCTCCTGACCCTATTCCCATTCGATCGTGCCGGGGGGTTTGGACGTCGTATCGAGCACGACCCGATTGACTTCACGGACCTCGTTGGTGATGCGGGTCGAGATGGTGGCAAGCACGTCGTAGGGCACCCGGGTCCAGTCAGCGGTCATCGCGTCCTCGCTGGACACGGGCCGGAGGACGACTGGGTGGCCATAGGTGCGCTCGTCCCCCTGGACGCCGACCGAGTGCACGTCGGCCAGCAGCACCACCGGACACTGCCAGATGTCGCGGTCAAGGCCGGCGGCGGTCAGCTCCTCGCGGGCGATCGCGTCTGCCTCACGCAGCACCTCGAGGCGCTGGCGGGTCACCTCGCCCACGACCCGGATCGCCAGGCCCGGACCGGGGAAGGGCTGGCGCCACACGATCGCCTCGGGCAGCCCCAGTTCCAGGCCGACCCGCCGCACCTCGTCCTTGAACAGGGTGCGTAGCGGCTCGACGAGGTCGAACTGAAGGTCGTCGGGCAGCCCGCCGACGTTGTGGTGGCTCTTGATGTTCGCGGTCCCGCTGCCCCCGCCGGATTCGACCACGTCCGGGTAGAGGGTGCCCTGGACGAGGAACTCGACCGTGTCACCCTCGGCGCCCGCGTCGGCGACGACCTCGCGGGCCGCCGCCTCGAACACGCGGATGAACTCGCGCCCGATGGCCTTGCGCTTCTCCTCGGGGTCCGTGATCCCCGCCAGCGCGTCGAGAAAGCGGTCCTGAGCGTCCACGACCTTGAGCGACACACCGGTCGCGGCGACGAAGTCGCGCTCCACCTGGTCGGCCTCGCCCTTGCGCAGCAGCCCGTGGTCGACGAACACGCACGTGAGCCGGTCACCGATCGCCCGCTGGACCAGCGCCGCCGCCACGGCCGAGTCGACCCCGCCGGACAGCCCACAGATCGCGCGCTTGCCGCCGACCTGGGCCCGGATCGCCTCGACCTGCTCCTCGATGATGTTGGTCATCGTCCAGGACGGATGGCAGCCGGCGATCTCGTAGAGGAAGTGCTCGAGCACAGCCTGGCCGTGCTCGGTGTGCAGGACCTCGGGGTGGAACTGCACGCCCGCGAGTCGGCGGGACGGGTCCTCGTAGGCCGCGACCGGTGACCCTGCCGTCCGCGCGACGACACCGAACCCGGCCGGTGCCGCCGCGACGGCGTCGCCGTGCGACATCCACACCGACTGTTCGCGCGGCAACCCGTGGAACAGCGTCGAATCGGCCGCGGTCACCTCCAACGGGGTCCGACCGAACTCTGCCAGCCCCGTGCGCTCCACTCGGCCGCCCAACGCCTGCGCCATGGCCTGGAAGCCGTAGCAGATGCCGAACACCGGCACGCCCTGCTCGAACAGGGCCGCGTCGAGGCCGGGTGCCCCCTCGGCATACACCGACGACGGCCCGCCCGACAGGATGATGGCCGCCGGCTCGCGCGCGAGGATGTCGTCGATGGTTGTGTCGTGCGGGACGATCTCGGAGTAGACGCGAGCCTCGCGGACCCGGCGGGCGATCAACTGGGCGTACTGGGCGCCGAAGTCGACGACCAGAACGAGGTGCGTGTCGTGGAGGCTGGTCATCGGGCAGGTCCGGGCTGATGTGCAGAGACCGCAAGAATACGCCGTGGCTCGCCTTCGGCCCCGATAGCAGCCCCGGCGGAGACGGCTGAGGCGAGCACGACCGAAGAGGCGACGGCACCGATTGTTGCAGTCAACGCGGACCTGGTCCTCCCGTGGCGGGCACGGGCTGATACACGAGATACGGCTTGCCCTTGGCCTGGGCCACTGCCCACCCGCTCCCCTCGCCCAGCTGGTCCGGATCGGCGACGCCCTGCAGGAACGCCTGGTGAGCATCGTCGACGAGCCCCACGCCGTTGGTGCCGAGCCGATCAAAGTTCTTGATGGCCTCGGCATAGGTTGGCGAGGGGTCACCGTACTCGGGGTCACTGGTCGCGATCACCGTCGCTGGCGGCTCAAACGAGCCCGCTGCGTCGCTCACATCGAGGGAGTTCGTCGATCCGACTACCTTGTCTGCGGCGAATTCACGATGGCCCAATGCTGTCAGGAGCCGCTGCAAGGACGCTCGAGCGTCAGGGTCAAGCTCGACGACCCAAGAGTTGGCCGCCCCGAACTCCGCGATGAGAACTGCCGTCACGCCACCCCCGAAGGACAGAACCGGACCGGCGTCGAGCCGGCCAAGGACATGGAGGAGGAAGGCCGGTGCCGGCTGGCGCTGTCCCGGACCCCATGCGGTGAGCAGGCTGTCGAGTTGCGTCGCACCGGGTTCTCGCCGGACCTGGGCCAAGGCCGCTTGTAGGCGTCGGGGTAGCAGCCGCTCACGAAGCTTGTCGGCGAGTCCCGGAGGCAGTGTCCTAGCCAATTGTGTCCGCTTCACCACGAAGCGGCGCAACGGCACAACAGCCCAACGGAGCGAGTCGGCTGTGTGCTCGCGTAGCCCGCGTGGCGCGAAGAGTCCTGGGTCGAGGGAGAATCTAGCGCGGGCGGTCCTGGCCGATACCGGTAGACCGCCCCTGACCTTGCTGCTGTTGTTCACGTCATGGATCACATGCAGCCACATCCGCTGGGTGGTCAACGTCCGTACGGGGGCGATGCGGTCCGACTTGTGGTGACGCTCGTCGTGGATCGAACGCGGATACCGTGAGGGCGGTTGAGCCAGGCTCAAGAAGCTATTGGATCGCCATCCAGTACGACGGAACACGCGACCAGTAGCGGCCAGGAGTTGGTAGCCATTCGGTACGTCGAAGTATTCAGTGCGCCCGGCGACGACGCCGGCATGCAGGGCCTCGAAATAGTGAGGCACGATCGCATCGTCGCTATCCAATCGTGTTTGCAGGAGCAAGTCGGTATCTGATCGCAGTCGCGCCTTGATGACCTCACGAACACCTGCGAGCCCGTGAGTGGTGTCCAGCGCGACGAGGCTGATCCGGTCACTGGCGGCCTCGAGTTCGGCCCGTGCCCACGCCGGCGTCGTCGGATCGATGAGCAGCAACCAGTCGAAGTCCTGCATGGTCTGCGCATCGACAGCAGGCGCACTGAAGCTCCGCAGAAGCTCGATTCGACGGCGGAGCCAGCCTTCCTCCATTGGGCGCGCATTGCGCTTCTGTTGCGGTGTCCACAGCCGCAGATTGAAGCGTGTGATGACCAGATGCTGAACCTGCATGTTGGACACCCGCTTCCGGGTCGCCTCGACCATGTACCGGCTCGCGGGCCGACCGCAGGGTACACGCAACGCTAGTCCCGAACCTTCAATTGGTTCTGGGCGGGGCTGTGTGAGTAGGCGTCCCCGTGATCTGGTGGATGAAAGCGCGGGTCCTCGAAGGGGGAGGACCCACCGTGTTCCCGCCCTGCTCAGACGACGGGCTCCGTCGACACCGG
>CAZSQF010000305.1:0-3685 GCA_964608935.1 uncultured Actinomycetota bacterium
GGTCCCGCCGGTGGCGAGTGCCGCAGTGCACCGCGACCGCGTGACTTCCCGCTTCACCAAGCTGCACGACTGTACGAACGCCCAGTTCGCCTCGTTCGTGAGGGCGGTGTCCCTCGTGCCCTGTACAGCGCTTCTGCTCCATGAGCATTCGTACGTTGAGGCACGGGAAGAGGTTGTCCCGCCGGATGGTGAAGTGAAGTGACGGTCCCCCACCTGGGGCCTACCGGCTGGTAGGACCCGGGTCGTCCTGAGAAGACACCCGAAGGAGAGGGACCGTCATGACCGAGAACGTAGCTGCTGACTGTGTCGTCGAGCCCGACGACGTGCCCGCGACCTCGGGGCTGCCCGACGAGGTCACCGTTGCACTGTCCGACATCGCCACCGTTGCGCGGGGGCTGTTGGCCCTGTCGGCATCGACCGGGCTGGCGGTGATGGCCGAGATGATGGAGGCCGAGATCACCCAGGTGGTCGGCCCCAAGCATGCCAAGCTCATGCCAAGCTGCCCGGCCGGACCGCGACCCGCCACACCGGCGCGTCGACGTCGGTGGTGCTGGGTGGCCGCAAGGTCCCGATCGACCGGCCGCGGGCCCGCAAGATCGACGGCACTGGGGAGGTGCCGCTGGACACGTTCGCGACGTTCGCGTCCGAGGATCTGCTCAACCAGCTGGTGCTGGAGCGGATGCTGGCCGGGCTGGCCACCCGCCGCCACCGGGCGGCGGCCGAACCGGTCGGCGAGGCCGTCGAGGCTGCGGCACGGTCGACGTCGAAGTCGGCGATCTCGCGCCGGTTCGTCCAGGCCACGACCAAGCAGGTCGAGCAGCTGCTGGCCCGGGATCTGTCCGGGCTGGACGTGGCGGTGCTGATGGTCGACGGGATCATCTTCGCCGACCACTGCTGTGTGGTGGCGCTGGCGATCACCGTCGACGGGACCAAGGTGCCGGTGGGGCTGTGGCTGGGCGGCATCGAGAACAAGACGGTGGTGACCGCGCTGTTGGCCGACCTGGTCGCCTGCGGGCTGGACGCCGAGGGTGGGCTTTTGGTCATGATCGACGGTGCCAAGGCCCTGGCTGCCGGTGTGAAGAAGGTGTTCGGCGACTTGGCGCTGATCCAGCGTTGCACCCTCCACAAGCGAAGGAATGCTGCCGACCACTTGCCGAAGGAGGTGGCCCCGTGGGTCGACCGCAAGCTCGCCCGCGCATTCGCGCACGAGGACCCCGACCAGGGCCGCCGCGACGTGCTGGCGCTGGCGTCGCATCTCGAGGATCGCTGGCCCGACGCGGCCGGGTCGCTGCGCGAAGGGCTGGACGAGATGTTCACCGTCCGCCGGCTCGGGGTCGACGGTCGGCTGGCCCGGACCCTGACCTGCACCAACTGTGTGGAGTCGATGATCTCGATCGCCCGGGACATCTGCCGGCACGTCAAGCGGTGGCGCGACGGCAAGATGGTTCGCCGCTGGGTGGCCGCCGGGATGCTCAATGCCGAGCGCGCAGCTTCCGCCGGGTCAAGGGCTGCCAGCAGATGCCCGCCCTGGTCGCTGCGCTGCGTGCCCACGCCGCCGCTGTCACACCCGCATGCGAAACTGAGGAGGCCGCCTGAGAAACCCGGGATCTTCACCGAACTTCACCAGCGAACGGGACATGCCCCACGGGAACCATCCCAGCGGGCAGATGGCACTTGCGTGGTCGACCCCCCGTCTTGACGGCCGGCGACACCCGTGCTTATATCTAGCGAACGATATATTGGTCGATATGCTGGGAGGAGCCCTATCGATCCTTCACCACGTGCTGGGCCGAGAGGTCAATCAGCGATGTTGGGCGATCGGAGAGCAACTACCCAGACGGGTTCGACGACTTGGCGTATCCAAAGGATCAGTCGTGCTGCTGAAGCCTCTTATCAACAGCACTCGTTAGTCAGCAAGGACCAGTACGCGCCGGAGCAAGTGGGCATTTTGCCGAGATCGCGTGCTGACCTCGGCAGCATCAGGGAGGTGCGGACATGATGAGAGTGCGTACTCCGGTCAGTTCGTCTCAAAGGCGTTTGAGCGCTGCGATCCGTGCGATGGCCGTTGTTGTCGCTGTCTCAGCTTGCGGGTCAACCGCGCAGTGGGAGGAGTCCCTCGTCACCAGCGGTGGTCCTGAGGAGTCCCTTGTCACCAGCGGTGGTCCTGCTGGAGTGGAGGGCGACGAGTTCACGCTTGCGGATCCGAGCGTCGGCAGTGCACCCGGTTTGGCGGACGACGAGTCGGCAAGCGGACCGCTAGGCGACGGGGGCACCAGTGGTGCCCCCGCTGCACGCGATGGTGGGGAAACCGCGATCCCTGGGCGGCCAGGAAGCAGCGAGTTGCCGGCGCCGCCACCCAAAGGCGAGAGCGGCCAAGGTTTTACGGCCAAAGAAATCTACGTCGGAATTGGCACACACAAGGGAGGGCAACAGATGCTTGGTGCCCTCGGGTTTACCGTGAATCTTCCGGACCAAGAGAAGCAGGCCCAGGCGATTATCAATGACATCAACAGCCGGGGCGGTGTAGCGGGTCGTAAACTTGTTCCCGTCTTTCATGACTATTCAACGCAGGAGGCACAGCGCGATCGAGATCCCGGTGCACAGCGCGCCTGCGAGCACTGGACCGAGGACCGTCCCGTATTCGCCGTGATCGGAGGCCAGTATATCGGAGATCCGACTCTTGTCTCGTGTTTAGCGCAACGGCGGACACCGTATGTGAGCACGTATATGATCGGTCGCCCTCAGGTGTCGTATCAACGGAGCGGACCCTATCTTCTCACTCCCAATGACCCATCCCTTGAACGTCATGGCCGTGCGTGGATACGACGGACTGCGCAGCTGGGTTACTTTAAGGGTGGCTGGGATGCCGACCCCACAGTTCCTGGTGTGCAGCCCACGAAGGTCGGATTGCTGACGAACAAGAACTTCTACGGTGCGGAGTTCCGGAAATTCATGCGCGAAGAGTTGCCGCGGCTTGGTCAGAAAGTTGTGGCCGAGGCCGAACTGACCGGTTACGAGAGGGTCGGTGATGAGATGGCGGGGGCGGTTGCGCAATTCAAGGGTGCCGGTGTGACGCATGTTGTGTCTGGAGGTGGAGGCGTGATAATTGGCTTCGCCCCAGTTGCGGAGCAACAGCGGTACCGACCACGTTATGCCATCAGTAGTTATCACCTTCCTTATGTCCTCGTCGGGCAGTCGCAATTTCCGAACGTGCAGTTAGTTGGCGCAGTGGGTGCCGGTTTCCAACCCAATACTGATATTGGCAGAGAGCAAGCTCTTACGACAGCCGGAAAGCGTTGCCAGAAACTTATGACGCAAGCTGGTCAGGGCGGCGACGGTAGCGCCTTTGTGCCAATTTGCGACGGATTCAACTTCTTCACGAGGGCCGTCGACAAGGTAGGTCTTGTGCAATCCGACATGCAGCAAGCTGCCCAGTTGATCGGTTCGATGGAAGCCGTCGCCACCTTCCGGATCATGTTCCAGCAAGGCCGAACTGATGGGCCAGCAGCTCTCCGAGATCTAGCCTACCGTGAAGAGTGTGATTGCATGATGTACACGAGTAGCAAAAATCGTGGAATGTAGCTCGAGGTGTCGGATCCGTCAGCTTACAGCACTCCAATACCGATGAGGCTGGCTGTCTCGGCGCTGTTTCTTGTGTCGACCCTACTGATCGCCGGATGCAACG
>CAZSQF010000306.1:0-3682 GCA_964608935.1 uncultured Actinomycetota bacterium
TCTGGCGCAGGTTCTGGCAGTGCGGTCCTTCGCCTGCAAGGACCGCAACGGGGCACGACGGCGATTCGCATGTGTCGACTGTCGGCACCGCCCTTAACTCGACGGCGTGTCGGGAGCGGAGACGCCAGGGCTGCACGGTCACCGGGTCGGGCGGATCGCTGGTCGCCTGACGGGGAATGCCGCTGGGCTCCGGCTGCCTGGGTGAGTCGAAGTAGGGTGATGGTCGAGGGCGCGTGCTTGGCGGAGCGGTGATGGATCATGGCGATCGAGGGTGAGGGCTATGGGAGCCCGGCTGCTTCGTCCGAGGCCGCCGCCGGTCTCGGCGCGGCGCGGGATGCCTACCGCCGGCGTGACTGGGTGGCCGCACGCCGTGGGTACGTCGCCGCCCAGGTTGCCGGACGGCTCGATGCCGACGACCTGTATGCCCTGGGGATGTGTTCGTGGTGGCTGGGGGACTTCGATGCTGCGCTGCGACCTCTCCAGGAGGCCTTCCGCCGGCACGTTGCCGGTGACCGGCCGGGCGCCGCTGCGCTGGTCGCGTTGAACATCGGCTACGAGCTGTGGGCGGGCGGTGACGGCGCGCAGGGCTCTGGCTGGATCAGCCGGGCCTCCCGTCTGCTGGAGGGGCTCCCGGAGCAGGTCGGGCACGGCTTCCTCGCCTACTTCGGGTTCGAGCGGGCGTTTCACGGGGGCGACCTGGTCACCGCGCTGGAGCGGGCACAGCAGGTGTACGAACTCGGTAGCCGGATCGGCGACCCGACCCTGGTCGCGCTCGGAGGGCTCGGACAGGGCCGTGTCCTGGTGCGGCGGGGCGAGGTCACCCGGGGTATGGCCCTGCTCGATGAGGCGATGGTGGCGGCCGTCTCGGACGAGCTCGCTCCCGACTGGACCGGCAACATCTACTGCCAGCTGATGGCGGCGTGCGAGGAGATCGCTGACCTGCGCCGCGCGCGGGAGTGGACCGAGGCCACCGCGCGCTGGTGCGAGGCCATGCCGGGGGGTGCGGGGCCGTTCCTGGGCATCTGTCGGGTGCACCGCGCCCATGTCATGGAGCTCCAGGGCGAGTGGGAGACGGCCGAGCGTGAGGCGCGGCGGGTCATCGGCGAGCTGGGGCGCGTGGACGAACGCACCGTCGCTGAGGCGCAGTACGTGCTCGGTGAGCTACGCCGGCACCGTGGTGACGCCGCCGGCGCCGAGGCCGCCTACGGCGAGGCTCACCGACTCGGCCGGGACCCGCAGCCCGGGCTGGCGCTGCTGCGACTGGCCGCCGGGGACCCCGAGGTGGCGGCGACCTCGATCCGGTCGGCACTGGCCCGCATCGGGGACGATCCGCTTCTGCGGTGGCGGCTACTGCCTGCGGCGGTGGAGGTCGCCATCGCGGCGGGCGACCTCACCGACGCGCGCGAGGTCGCCGAGGAGCTCGCTCGGATCGCGGAGGCCTACGAGGCGACCGGGCTCGGGGCCGCGTCACTATACGCCCAGGGGCTCGTCCTGCTCGCCGAGGGGTCCCCGCGGCAGGCGCTGCCTGCCCTGCACGAGGCGCTGGCTCGCTGGCAGGAGTTCGGCGCGGCGATGGAGGTGGTCCGGGTGCGGGAGGCGCTGGCCGGCGCCTACGAGCTCCTCGGCGACCGCGACGCCGCCGGCCGCGAGCGGCAGGTCGCCACGGTCGCACGCGACGAGCTCACGGGCGGTGGGTCGGGGTCGCCGCCCCGCGGTCCACGGGGCGAGAGGCCCGGTGGGCTTACAGCGCGGGAGGCCGAGATCCTTGCGTTGGTCGCGGCGGGTCTGACCAACCAGCAGATCGCGGCGGAGCTGGTCCTGAGCGTGCGCACGGTGGAGCGCCACCTCGCCACCGTCTACCAGAAGCTCGGCCTGGCCGGTCGCAGCGCGCGCGCCGCCGCCGTGACGTTCGCGCACCGTGAAGGGCTGCTCGGCCGGCCCTGAGCTCCAGACCGGCGCACCGCCTGGACGGGCCGGTCGCCGGGCTGGTTGCGTGGTGGATTGCGTGCTACCACCCATGTGCCGGTCGTGCCGGATCCGTAGCGTCGGTTGCGTCTCGGTTCGCCGGTCGCCGACGGCCTCCGGCGGGCCGGGGCAGCAGCTGGCAACGGGAGGCCCAGACGATGAGCCCCGAACGTGCAGATCGGTTCGACACCGTCATCATCGGCGGCGGCCAGGCCGGCCTGGCGGTCGGCTATCACCTCGCCCGGCGGGGCCTGCCCTTTGTCATCCTGGACGCGGGCCGTGGGGTCGGCGACGCCTGGCGCGAGCGATGGGACTCGCTGCGCCTGTTCACGCCTGCCCGCTACAGCAGCCTGCCCGGCCTCGACTTCCCGGCTCCGGCCTGGTCCTTCCCGACCAAGGACGAGGTGGCCGACTACCTCGAGGGCTACGCCGACCGGTTCGACCTCCCGGTCCGTACCGGCGTGCGCGTGGACCGGCTGTGGCGGGAGGACGACCGCTTCGTCCTGGCGTCCGGTGACACCCGGTTCACCGCGCAGAACGTGGTGGTGGCAACCGGCGCGTTCCGGTTTCCCCGGATCCCGGCCTTCGCCGGCGACCTCGACCCCGACATCGTGCAGCTGCACTCGAACGCGTACCACAACCCGGGGCAGTTGCGGGAGGGGGCGGTGCTGGTGGTGGGGGCCGGCAACTCCGGCGCCGAGATCGCGCTCGAGGTCACCCAGGACGGGCACGAGACCTGGCTGTCCGGGAGGGACACCGGCGAGGAGCTGCCCTTCCGCGTCGGCAGCGTGCCGGACCGGCTCCTCACACCACCGCTGTGGTTCCTGTTCACACGGGTGCTGACCGCAAGCACGCCCGTGGGCCGCAGGCTCCGACGCAAGACGCTGACGCTCGGTGGCCAGCCCCTCGTCCGCGTCAAGCCGAAGGATCTCGTCGCAGCCGGGGTCGAGCGCGTGCCACGGACCACTGGGGTCCAGGACGGCCTCCCGGTGCTCGACGACGGGCGCATCGTGGACGTGTCGAACGTCCTGTGGTGCACGGGGTTCCAGCAGGATCTCGGCTGGATCGACCTCCCGATCCTCGACGCAGACGGCACCCCGAACCACGACCGCGGTGCCGTGGCCGCCGCGCCCGGTCTGTACCTCGTCGGGCAGTTCTTCCTCCACTCGCTTGCCTCGTCCCTCCTCGGTGGCGTAGGGCAAGACGCTGAACACATCGCCCTCCGCATCGCCGCCGACAGCACTCATCGTCGAACCGACACAGTCGCGATCGTCGAACTCAACATGGCCGCATGGCCGCGGGACGGCCGTGAAGCACGAAACGACGACGTCTGAACTGACGCCTTCGCCCCGGGACGCGATAACACCCACCCGTTCTCCTCCGCTCCATGGGTTCGCTTCGTTCCGGGTCGGGTCCGGGATCTCGCCGGGCCAACGTCCAGGGTGGGTGGCGACCTCCGTCCCAACGGTGGCCTCGACGTACTGAGCAACTCGTCCAGCCTCATCCATCGTTCCCCCGCTTGGCGTGCTGCCTGCATGTACTGGCACATGGTCCGCCAGCCATCAGCGGTCCGAGGGCCGGCTGCTGGACATCGAACGCACGTTCGGGCATAGTGCAAGCCCTGTCTGTCCGTTGGAAGGGATACAAGTGGCCGCGAGGAAGCAGTCCGTGGTGGTCGCGCCGCACCGACGTTCGCCTCCCAGCACGCCCTCTCATC
>CAZSQF010000307.1:0-3647 GCA_964608935.1 uncultured Actinomycetota bacterium
GATGACCATCAACGCGCCGGCGAGCCTGCTCCTGCTCATGTACCAGGTCGCCGGCGAAGAGCACGGGGTCGACCCGGCCGAGCTGCGCGGAACGGTCCAGAACGACGTGCTCAAGGAGTACATCGCCCGCGGCACCTACATCTATCCGCCGGCGCCGTCCCTGCGGATCATCGCCGACACGTTCGCGTACTGCGCGCACGCGATGCCGCGCTTCAACACGATCTCGATCTCGGGCTACCACATGGGCGAGGCCGGTGCGACGCCGGTCCAGGAGGTCGCCTTCACGCTCTCCAACGGCGTCGCCTACGTCCAGGCGGCGATCGACGCGGGCCTCGACGTGGACGCGTTCGCGCCCCGGCTGTCGTTCTTCTTCGTGGCCCGTTCGGCCCTGTTGGAGGAGGTCGCCAAGTTCCGTGCCGCCCGCCGCATGTGGGCGTCGATCATGCGCGACCGGTTCGGGGCCCGCGACCCGAAGTCGCAGATGCTTCGCTTCCACACCCAGACTGCCGGCGTCGAGCTGACCGCCCAGCAGCCCGAGGTCAACCTGGTCCGTGTCACCGTTCAGGCGCTGGCCGCGACGCTCGGTGGCACCCAGTCGCTGCACACCAACTCGTTCGACGAGGCCCTCGCGCTGCCGACCGAGAAGAGCGCGCGGCTGGCGCTGCGGACCCAGCAGGTGCTGGCGCACGAGACCGACGTCCCCGCCAGCGCCGACCCCCTGGCGGGGTCGTACCTCATCGAGTCGCTGACCGACCGCATCGAGGCCGAGGCCCGCGACTACCTCGACCGCATCGAGGCGATGGGAGGTGCCGTCGCCGCCATCGAGGACGGCTACCAGAAGGCCGAGATCGAACGCGCCGCCTACGAGCTGGCCAAACGGGTCGAGTCCGGCGATCAGGTCGTCGTCGGCGTGAACCGCTACCGGCTCGACGAGGACGTCTCGCCCGCGCTGGAGAGCGTCGACGACGCCATCCGGCAGGCACAGATCGACCGGATCGGCCAGGTTAGGCGCGCCCGGGACCAGGCGGGCGTCGACGCTGCGCTCACCGAGGTCCGCAAGGCCGCCGAGGGGGACGACAACCTGCTCGTCCCGATGCGGGAGGCGCTGCGCCGGCGCGCCACGCTCCAGGAGGTCTGCGACGTGCTGCGCGGCGTGTACGGCGGCTACGTCCCCCGCGACGCGTTCTGAAGCGGTTCGTGCTGGGGACGGTGGACCAGCCGGCACGGCACGGGCTCGTCACCACCTGCTATACGGTCCCTGCAACCACGCCGGACAGGGACGCGTGAGCCAGCGGATCGTCATCCTCGGAGGGGGGCCGGCCGGCTACGAGGCCGGGCTCGTCGCCGCCGAGCTCGGTGCCGAGGTCACCATCGTCGCCGACGAGGGCCTCGGCGGGAACTGCGTGCTGTGGGACTGCGTCCCGTCGAAGGCCCTGATCGTGGCCGCCGAGGCGATGGGGTGGGCGCCGACGGCCGAGCGCATGGGCGTGCACCTGCCCGGTGTCGACACCATCGACCGCACGGTCGTCGACTTCCCCGAGGTGTCGGCGCACGTCCTCGACCTCGGCGCGTCGCAGTCGCGCGACATCGAGCGGCGGGTCCTCGGCGCCGGCGTCACACTCCTGCGCGGCCGTGGCCGCATCACCGGGTCGCACGAGGTCACGGCGGCGCTGGAGGACGGCGGGCAGCGGGTGCTGCCGGCCGACCACGTGCTCGTCGCCACCGGCTCGGCCGCACGCGTCCTGCCGTTCTTCGACCCCGACGGGGAGCGGGTGCTCACCGGGCAGATGGTCTACGGACTGCCCGAGGTTCCCGAGCACCTCGTCGTCGTGGGCTCCGGTGCGACCGGAGCCGAGTTCGCCAACGCGTTCCGGCTGTTCGACGCCGAGGTGACCCTGGTCTCGTCACGCGACCTGATCCTCCCCACCGAGGACCCCGACGGGGCGCAGGTCATCGAGGACGTGTTCGAGCGGCGTGGCATGCGGATCCTGCGCAACGCCCGCGCGGTGTCGTGCGATCGGCGTGACGACGAGGTCGCGGTCGGGCTGAAGGACGGTGGGGAGGTGGTCGGCAGCCACGCGCTGTTCACCGTGGGCCAGGTCCCGGTCTCGCGCGATCTCGGGCTCGAGAAGGTCGGCGTCGAGGTCAACGCCTGGGGCGGCATCGACGTCGACACGGTCGGGCGCACCAGCTGCCGCTGGGTCTACGCCGCGGGCGACGTGACCGGCCGGGTGATGCTCGCCTCGGTCGCGGCGATGCAGGGGCGGACCGCGATGTGGCACGCCCTCGGCCAGGCGGTCCAGCCGATCCGGTGGGACGCGGTCGCCGCCACCATCTTCACCGACCCCGAGGTCGCGACCGTCGGCCTCAGCGCCGACGAGGCAGAGCAGGCCGGCGTCCCCATCGAGACCGCGCGGCTCGACTTCCGCGGCAACCCGCGCGCGAAGATGACGCACGGCACCGACGGGTTCGTGAAGGTGCACGCGCAGGTCGGCTCGGGCATCGTCGTGGGTGGGGTGGTGGTCAGCTCGCGTGCGAGCGACCTCGTCCAGCCGTTGGCCGTCGCCGTGCAGAACCGGATGTCGGTGGTGCAGCTCGCGCAGACGCTGACGGTCTACCCGTCGATGGCCGGATCCGTCGCCGAATGCTGCCGCATGCTGATGTCCCGCCTCGACCCGGTCCGGTGAGACGTCGCGTCGCCACGGATCACGCCGGCGTGTCCTCGATGGTGGCGAGCACCGCGCCGGTCTCGACGACGTCTCCCGCCTCATAGCCGACCGCGGTGACGACCCCGTCGCGGTGGGCGCTGATGTTGTTCTCCATCTTCATGGCCTCGAGGACCACGACGAGGTCGCCGGCGGCCACGCGGTCGCCCTCGGCCACCGCGTACTTGATGACCGTGCCCTGCATGGGCGCCGCGAGGTCCTCGGCGGCGCCGCCGGCCCCGCCGGCGCGGGTGCCCGACCGTGCCCGCGTCCGGCGGACGGGGGTCGTCCCGGTGCCGGTCGCGAGCGCGCCGAACACGCGGACGTCGAAGCGCCGCCCGGCGACCTCGACCGTCACCTCGCGGGCCGGCTCGGCGGTGACGCCCCCGGGCTCCGGGGCGCCCTGGGGCACCAGGGTCGTGAGGTCCCACTCGGTCTCGACCGAGGTGGTCGAGTGCGCGCCGGTGGCGAACTGCTCGTGGGTCATCGCGAGCCGGTGGAACGGCATCGTGGTCGGGATCCCGTCGATCACGAGCTCGTCGAGCGCGCGCGACATCCGGGACCGGGCGGTGTCCCGGTCCGGGCCCCACACGACGAGCTTGCCGATCATCGAGTCGTAGTCGCGCGGTACCTCGTAGCCCGATTCGGCGCCGGTGTCGAAGCGCACCCACGGCCCGAGCGGCGGGTCGAGGCGGGCGACCCGGCCCGGCGTGGGGACGAACCCGGCCGCTGGCTCCTCGGCGTTGATGCGGCACTCGATCGCGTGGCCCGACAGGCGGACCTCGGCCTGGGTGATGCCCATGCCGTCGCCGGCGGCGATGCGCAGCTGCTCGACGACCAGGTCGATGCCGGTGACCAGCTCGGTCACCGGATGCTCGACCTGGAGGCGGGTGTTCATCTCGAGGAAGTAGAACGTCTCTCCGTCCGCGTCGAGCAGGAACT
>CAZSQF010000308.1:0-3633 GCA_964608935.1 uncultured Actinomycetota bacterium
CGCGGCCGCATCAAGGAGTCGGAGTACCTCCTCCAGCTCCGCGAGAAGCAGAAGGCGCGCTACTACTACGGCGTGCTCGAGAAGCAGTTCCGCCGCTACTACCAGGAAGCCACCCGCCAGGAGGGACGGACCGGCGAGAACCTGCTGATCCTGCTCGAGCTGCGGCTCGACAACGTGGTCTACCGGGGCGGCTTCGCGCGGACGCGGGCCGAGGCCCGGCAGCTGTGCAGCCACAAGCACGTGCTGGTCAACAACCGCGCGACCAACGTCCCCTCGCACCGGGTCAAGCCGGGCGACGTGGTCGAGATCCGCAGCCGCGCCCGCACCTCCCAGGCCGTGGTCGGGGCACTCGAGGTGTTCGGATCGCGTGAGGTGCCCGGCTGGATCCAGTCCGACCCCAACGACTACAAGATCACGGTCATCGACAAGCCGGTCCGGTCGCAGATCGACGCGCCCGTGCAGGAACAGATGATCGTCGAGCTGTACTCGAAGTAGTCCAGGCGGGGGTGGACACCCGCCCGTACCGCCATCCGACCCGACCCCCCGTGGTGGGGGGAGGTCCCCACCGAACGGCAGCTTGAGGAGCAGTCGATGTCAGACTTTGGTTTCTACGACGACGAGGGCGTGCTCAGCCTCGCCGAGACCAGCGCGGGATCGCCGTTCATCGCCTACCGCCCACGGCTCGACCAGGAGTTCCTCGACGAGGACACCCGGTCGCGGTTCACGATCGACCCGCTCGAGCCGGGCTTCGGGTACACGATCGGCAACTCCCTGCGGCGGACCCTGCTCAGCTCGGTGCCGGGCGCAGCGGTCACGCGTATCCGGTTCACCTCCGCCCAGGCCGCTGGCCCCGAAGGGGGCTCGGTCCTCCACGAGTTCTCGGCGATCGAAGGCGTCAAGGAGGACGTGACCGACATCATCCTCAACATCAAGGACCTCGTGGTCCGCTCCGAGTCGGACGAGCCGGTCGAGATCTTCCTCGGCGGTGACGGCCCCGGCGTGCTGACGGCCGAGAACATCTTCGCGCCGAGCCAGGTCGAGGTCGTCAACGAGGACCTGCACATCGCCACCCTGAACGCCAACGGCCACCTCGAGATGTACCTCACCGTCGAGCGCGGTCGTGGCTACCTCACCGCGGACGACAACAAGCGGTCCAGCGACCCCATCGGCGTCATCGCGATCGACTCGGTCTTCAGCCCGATCCGGCGGGTGTCGTACCGGGTCGAATCGACGCGGGTCGAGCAGATGACCAACTACGACAAGCTCATCCTCGACGTCGAGACCGACGGGTCGCTCAACCCGGCCCAGGCGCTGGCATCGGCCGGCGAGACCCTGAAGGCGTTGTTCGAGCAGTTCGCCGACTACGAGACGTCGGGCCCCGGTGGGATCGTCGTGTCGCCGGAGGAGGCGCTCGCCTCCATCGGCTCCGACCCCGTCAAGCAGATGCCGATCGAGGACCTCGACCTGTCGGTGCGGTCGTACAACTGCCTCAAGCGCGAGGGCGTGGCCAGCGTCGGCGAGCTGATGGACAAGACCGAGCAGGACCTGCTCGAGATCCGCAACTTCGGGTCGAAGTCGGTCGACGAGGTCAAGGACAAGCTCGCCGAGCTCGGTGTCGCGCTCAAGGAGTGATCCGCGGCCCGCGGGCCCCCGCTCGAAGCACCGCGCAACAAACGATGGAGTGAACGACCATGGCGACCCCCAAACGAGGCCCGCGGCTCGGCTCTGGCCCGGCGCACCAGGAGATGATCCTGGCCAACCTCGCCAGCGATCTGTTCCGCCATGGCCGCGTGCGGACCACCGTGGCAAAGGCCAAGACGTTGCGGCCCTACGCCGAGCGGCTCATCACCAAGGCGAAGCGTGGTGACCTGCACGCGCGCCGCCAGGTCCTGAGCAAGCTGCGCGACCGTGACGTCGTCGCCTACCTGTTCGAGGACGTGGGCCCGCGCTTCGCCGACCGCGACGGCGGGTACACCCGCATCCTCAAGCTCGGGCCGCGGCGCGGGGACAACGCTCCGATGGCGTTGATCGAGCTCGTCGAGCAGGGCGAGGAGCACGGCGACGACGTCATCGAGGAGTCCAAGCAGGGACGCATGCGCGGCATGTTCGGACGCCGCCGGCGCCGGGCAGTCCAGCCGGACGCCGCCACCGGCACCCTGGTGGACGACCTCGTCGACGAGGACGAGGACGCCGACCTCGACGACGAACAGGTCGCGGACGCGATCGCACAGGCCACCGGTCAGCGGCCCGACCTCGCCACCGCCGACGCCGATGCCGAGGGCGACGAGCCGGCCGGAGACGACGAGGACGACGACGCCGTGGCCAGGGCGGATACCGAGGACGACGACGAGTCGGACGCCGGCGCCGAGGACGACCCGAAGAACGCCTGAGCCGGTGTCGCGACGGACACGGCTGCGCATCGACCTGGCCTACGACGGCGGGCCGTTCGCCGGCTTCGCCCGGCAGCGCGACCAGGTCACCGTCCAGGGCACGCTGGAGGGTGCGCTCGGCCGCGTCCTCGGCACCGCACCCGCCACGACCGGGGCTGGTCGCACCGACCGCGGCGTGCACGCGCTCGCCCAGGTCGTCCACCTCGACGTGGATGCCGACGCCGGTCGGGCATCCGCGGCGCTGGGTGACCTCGACGACCTGCGCGACCGCCTCGACCGGCTGGTGGGCCCGGCGATCACGGTCTGGTCGGTCCGGCGGGTGGGGACGGGCTTCCATGCCCGCTTCTCGGCGGTCGGCCGTGGATACCGCTACCGGCTCGTGGACGCGGCGGTGCGGGCCCCGCTCGAGCGCCACGACCGGTGGCAGGTGGGCGAACCGCTCGACCTCGCCGCGATGCGCGCCGCCGCGAGCCATCTGGTCGGTGAGCACGACTTCGCCTCCTTCTGCCGCAGGGCGGGGCGGGCCACGACCACGCGCCGGCTCGACGAGGTCGCGCTGTCGCGGCCGCGGCACGGCAGGATCGACATCCGCTTCGCCGGCAACGCCTTCTGCCACCAGCAGGTGCGCTCGATCGCCGGCAGCCTCGTGGAGGTCGGTCGGGGCCGGCGCGGCCCCGACTGGCTCGGCGAGGTGCTCGCCGCCCGCGACCGCAGCGCCGCGGGCCCGGTCGCCCCGCCCCACGGCCTGACGCTGGAGCGGGTCTCCTACGGCCGGCGCTGGCCCGCCGCCCCACCCCCCGAGGCCCGCCGCTGACCGGCCCACCTCGGCGCCGGGTGCGGTGTGCGGGCGGCCGGGCGGCGGTTGACCGGCCGCGCGCGGGCGCGGTACCCTCGGACCTCGCGGTCCTGCGTGGGCCGCGTTTGACTGTGCGCTCGCCTGCGCCCCGCGCGCGCCGAGCCGGCCCCGACCACCCGAGATGTCCGCACCCTGGCGTGACACCGACCGGCGTGGCCGGCAGCCCCGAATGCGAGGCCACCCCAAGGCCACGAGGACGACGACATGCGCACCTACAGTCCGGGCGCCGCGGACATCACACGAGAGTGGTTCGTGGTCGACGCCGACGGCCAGACCCTGGGTCGGCTCGCCACGCGTGTGGCCACGGTGCTGCGTGGCAAGCACAAGCCCACCTACACGCCCCACCTCGACTGCGGCGACCACGTCATCGTCGTCAACGCCGACAAG
>CAZSQF010000309.1:0-3627 GCA_964608935.1 uncultured Actinomycetota bacterium
GATCGCGGCAGCGGTGCGCGAGAACTCGGCGTAGACCTCGAACATGCGCAGCGTCTCGACCATCGCGTCCTCCTCGGACGCATGGGCGGTGTGGCCCTCCTGCCACAGGAACTCGGTGGTGCGCAGGAACACCCTGGGGCGCAGCTCCCATCGCACGACGTTCGACCACTGGTTGATGAGGATCGGCAGGTCGCGGTACGACGAGATCCACTTCGAGTACATCTCGCCGATGACGGTCTCGGAGGTGGGGCGCACCACCAGCGGCTCGTCGAGCTCCTTGCCCCCGCCGTGGGTGACGACGGCGAGCTCGGGGGCGAAGCCCTCGACGTGCTCGGCCTCCTTCTGCAGGAACGACATCGGGATGAACAGCGGGAAGTAGGCGTTCTCGTGACCGGTGTCCTTGAAGCGCCGGTCGAGCTCGCTCTGGATCAGCTCCCAGATGCCGTAGCCGTACGGCCGGATGACCATCGTGCCCTTGGCGGGGCCGCGGTCGGCGAGCTCGGCCTTGAAGACCAGCTCGTTGTACCAGGCCGACACGTCCTCGGACAGGGGCGTGACCCCCAGCTCGTTCTTCTTCGCAGCCATGCGTGGACCCGCTGTCGTCACCGGTGGTGGATGAGAGCGCGAGGCTAGCGCCGACCGACGAGGTCCCTCGTGCGCGGCCGCGTAGTAGCGTTCGCCGCGCCCCGCCGTCCCCGAGGACCCCGCGTGTCGAGTGCGTCGCTCAACCCGAAGGAGGCCCGGGCCCTGCTGCTCATCGCCCTGCTCGGCGCGGCGGTGTCCGTCGCGGGCTTCCCGATGGCGACCGCGATCCCGAACGCCGTCGGCATGGCGTTCCTGGTGCCGCTCGCGCTCGTGGCGATCGGCCGGCTGCGTGAACAACGGGCCCTGCAGATCGTTGCCGGCGCGATCCTCGCGGCCCTGCTCGCGGCCCTGGTGTTCGGGCTCGTCGAGATCCTCGTGGCCGTGCTCCTCATCGGGCCCGTGGTCGCGATCTATTTCGTGGGCACGTTCCTGGCCCGCCTCGACCGCGTCGGCGGGACCATCTGGCTGGTGACCACCTCGCTCGGGCTCGTGCTCGGCGTGCTCGGCCGCCAGGCGAGCCCGCCCGGCGCCGCGGGCGCGGCGCTCGTCCTGGCCGCCCTGGGGTCGTTCGTCATGGTCGGCCGGCTGCGGCGCGCGGCCGCCCAGGACCAGCGCCGCTGAGGTTGTTCGGCCAGTGCTCGCGGTGGATCGCCGGGCGCACGACCCTGTACCAACGGGAACTGACCACGCCACAGCGGTGGCGACGGCCGGAGCGATCTGCCAAGGTGCACGGCCGACAGGCCGCCAACGATGGTGGGCCGGTCGAGAGCTGCGGGCTCAGGCCGCCGTGGGAGAGGTGCGGCCGGGCCGACGCGCAGGGGCGCTACACAGGCGTCGCGGCCGGTGCTGCGAACTCAGGAGATGCGACACATGTCCTCACAGCTGGAGAAGGCAAAGGGTCACATACATCCGGTGGTGTTCCCCGTGTCCGCCGGGGTGATCATCCTCTTCGTGCTCTATGGGGCGCTGTTCAGCGACAACGCCGGCGAGGTCCTGGGCGAGATCCAGGGCTTCATCATCGACACCTTCGGGTGGTTCATGATCGCCTCGGTGGCGGTGTTCCTGCTGTTCTGCCTGTACCTCACGATCAGCAAGGCGGCCACGGTCAAGCTCGGGCCCGACGACTCGAAGCCCGACTACAGCTATCTGACCTGGTTCGCGATGTTGTTCAGCGCCGGCATGGGAATCGGCCTGGTCTTCTGGGGGGTCGCCGAGCCGATCTTCCACTACGCCGGCGCCCCACGCGTGCCCTCCGAGACCACGGAGGCAGCCCGCGACGCCATGGTGCTGACCTACCACCACTGGGGGCTCGGGGCCTGGTCGGTCTACGCGGTGCTCGGCCTGTCGCTGGCCTACTTCGGGTACCGGCACAACCTGCCCATGTCGGTCCGCGCCTGCCTGTACCCGCTCATCGGCGACCGCATGAACGGGTGGGCCGGCAACCTCGTCGACGTCCTCGCGATCTTCGGGACGATGTTCGGGATCGCCACCTCGCTCGGGCTCGGTGTCGCCCAGATCAACGCCGGCCTGAACCGCGTGTTCGACGTCCCCGTCGGTGAAGGGGTCCAGGTCGCGCTGATCGCCGGGATCACGGTGGTGGCGACCATCTCGGTGGTGACCGGGATCGACAGGGGCATCCGCCGATTGTCGGAGCTCAACATCACCGTCGCAGGCCTGCTGCTGCTGTTCGTGGCCATCGCGGGTCCGACCCTGGTGCTGCTCAGCGCCTACGTCGAGAACCTCGGCGGGTACGTGACCAACTTCGTCGACGTGCTGTTCTGGAGCGGCACCTACGAGGGCGGCGACTGGCTCGGCGCCTGGACGATCTTCTACTGGGCGTGGTGGATCTCGTGGTCGCCGTTCGTCGGGATGTTCATCGCCCGGATCTCGCGCGGTCGGACCATCCGCGAGTTCATCCTCGGTGTGCTGCTCGTCCCGTCGCTGGTGTCGTTCGCCTGGTTCACGGTGATGGGCAACACCGCCATGCACATCGAGCTCCAAGGCACCGGGGACATCATCGGTCCGACGTTCGAGGACAGCTCGTTCGCATTCTTCGCGCTGCTCGAGCAGTTCCCGCTGGCGACGTTGACCTCGCTCGTGGCGATCTTCGTCATCATCATCTTCTTCGTGACCAGCTCGGACTCGGGCTCGTTCGTGATCGACATGATCGCGTCGGGCGGCGCCCTCGAGCCGCCGGTCGGCATGCGGGTCTTCTGGGCCCTCACCGAGGGTGTCGTCGCGGCGATCCTGCTGCTCGCCGGCGGGCTGGGCGCGCTCCAGGCCGGAGCCATCGCGACGGGCCTGCCGTTCACGGTCGTGCTGCTGATCTGCGTGGTCGGGATCATCAAGGGGCTGCGCAGCGAGCAGGAGGGCGTGAGGATGGAGGACGTGCCCGCCATGCCGCTCATCGAGGGCGAGGCGGACGTCACCGGGAGGTCGACGACCGAGACGACGACCACTCGTCCGGGGACCACCCCGCCGCCGGAGGACCGGTGAGACGCCGAAGGACAGCGACAGCCGATCCAGAGCAACGTGGAGGAAGGGACTTGTCATGAAGCGGATCATGGTGGGCGTGGACGCCTCGCCGGCCTCGGTGGAGGCACTCACCCGGGCGGTGGAGGAAGCGCGGCTGCGCGACGCCACGCTCGAGGTGGTGTACGTCTTCCCACCCCCTGAGCAGGTCACCGCCTTCCCGGTGCCCCCGGAGAAGGGTCGGGACAAGGCACCCGACATCGAGGAGAAGCGCAAGGAGGCAAACGACCGGCTCGGTGAGTGGCTCGAGCAGCTCGACGTCGACTTGTCCGACGTCAATGTCGAATGGACCACGATCGCCGACCACCGTCCGTCGCGGGCGCTCGTGGAGCGCTCGGCCGAGGCGGACCTGGTGGTGGTCGGATCCCGCGGCCGTGGCGGCTTCGCCGGGCTCAAGCTCGGATCGGTCAGCGAGCAGGTGACCCGGCACGCGAAGGCACCGGTGCTCGTGATCCGCGAGAGCACCTCCTCCTAACGCCCGAGCACGACACGGTTGCGCCGGCCTGTCGG
>CAZSQF010000310.1:0-3589 GCA_964608935.1 uncultured Actinomycetota bacterium
GTCTTCACCCACGACGGGGAAACCCTCTTCTACCGGGACCTCGGCCCCCGCGGCGACGAGGTGCTGAGGCGCTTCCCCCTCGACCCCGACGAGCTCATCGGGCTCGCCCAAAGCCGGGCAACCCGTGACCTCACACCAGGCGAGTGCGAGCGCTACCACCTCGACTGTTGAGCGCAAACCGCCTTGCCAGGGGTTCCCGTGTCGACAGGACCCTGGCGAGCTGAAGAGCGACGAGCACGCTGGTCACGACGCCAGACGCACGCCCCTCACGTAGTTGCAAAGCCCCGTCAGGTCTCAGTTGTGGGTGGGAACCGCTGCGGGGAGGCGCGGAAACGATCAGGGGACTGCCGTGCGGCCTCGTGACGCGCTTGGCCAGGCCCGTAGGGTCGTTCGCTGTCTGCACCTACGGTAGGGGTCCGTAGGCTGGCGGGTACGACATCCGCGATCTCGCGGCCGCGCCGGGGCCAACACCGGCAGGAGGTGATGGTCATCAACCGTCTGGCCGCCGAGACCTCCCCGTACCTGCTCCAGCACGCCGACAACCCGGTGGAGTGGTTCCCGTGGGGCGACGAGGCGTTCGCGGAGGCCCGCCGTCGAGACGTGCCGATCTTTCTGTCCGTCGGGTATTCGTCGTGCCACTGGTGCCACGTGATGGCGCACGAATCGTTCGAGGACGACGAGATCGCGGCGCTGCTCAACCAGCGGTTCGTCAACGTCAAGGTGGATCGCGAGGAGCGGCCCGACGTCGACGCGGTCTACATGCAGGCGGTCACGGCCCTGACCGGTCACGGTGGCTGGCCGATGTCGGTGTTCCTGACGCCCGACGGGCGTCCGTTCTACGCCGGCACGTACTGGCCGAAGCGGCCGGTGCACGGCATGCCGGCGTTCCCGCAGGTCGTGACGGCGGTGTCCGACGCCTGGGCCGAGCGCCGCGACGAGGTCACCGAGTCGGCGGCGTCAATCGCCACGACCCTGGACCAGCACCGCGCCGCCGAGCCCGCGGGCAGCGTCGACGTCGCCGTCACCGACGAGGCCGCGGCGGCCGTGCTCGGCCAGGCCTGGGATCGGCAGAACGGCGGGTTCGGGCGCGCCCCGAAGTTCCCCCAGGCGATGACGATCGAATGGTTGCTGCACCATCACGCCCGCACGCACGCCCCGGACGCGCTCGCCGCCTCGGTCCAGGCGCTCGACGCGATGGCTCGGGGCGGCATCCACGACCACCTCGCAGGCGGGTTCGCGCGCTACTCGACGGACGATGGCTGGCTCGTCCCGCACTTCGAGAAGATGCTCTACGACAACGCCCTGCTGCTCGCCGCCTACGCCACCGCGGCGGCCATCACCGGCGGCGACGACCTCGCCCGCGTCGCCCGCTCGACCGCCACCTACCTGCTGAACGAGCTCCGCACCGAGGGGGGCGCGTTCGTGTCGGCGACCGACGCCGATTCGGAAGGCGTCGAGGGGCGCTACTTCGTGTGGCCGTACGACGAGCTGGTCGAGGTCCTGCGCGAGGTCGGGGTGGATCCCGAGCGCTGGACCGCCTTCCTCGGCGCGACCCCGGAGGGCAACTGGGAGGGGGCCAACGTCCTGCACGAGCCGGTGCCACGGCAGCAGTTCGCCGATCGGCACGGCATCGACATCGCGACGTTCGAGGCGGAGTGGGAACAGGTGCGGCTCGCCCTGCTGGGGCGCCGCGCCACCCGCGTGCCGCCGGGCGTGGACGACAAGGTGCTGGCCGACTGGAACGGGCTGGCCGTGCGCGGGCTCGTGCGCTCAGGCGTGCTGCTCGACGTCCCGGCCTGGATCAGCGCCGGCGCGGCCGCGGCGAGCTTCCTCCACGAGCACCTGGTCGTCGACGGCGAGCTGCACCACTCGTGGAAGGACGGCCGGCTCGGCCCTCCGGCGTTCTTGGAGGACCACGCGAACGTGGCGCTGGCGGACCTCGAGCTGTTCCAGGCCACCGGCGAGGTGGTGTGGTTCGAACGCGCCCGCGAGCTGGCCGAGGCCGCGGACGACCGCTTCCACGACGATGACGACGGCGGATGGTTCCAGACCGGGCACGACGCCGAGCCGCTCTACACGCGTCCGAAGCAGAGCTGGGACAACGCCACGCCGTCCGGCACGTCGGTGATGGTGGAGGCCTGTCTGGCGCTCGCCGGGCTGACGGGACAGCTGCGGTGGCGCGAGCGCGCGGAGGAGGGCATCCGGCTGCTCCAGGATGCGGCTCGCCGCATGCCGACGGGGTACGGCTGGCTCCTGCGGCAGGTCGAGGCACTGGCCGCAGGGCCCCGCGAGATCGCCGTCGTGGGCCGGCCGGGTCCGGAGCGCGACGACCTCGTCCGCACGGCCGCGCGAACGGTGCTCCCCGGCACGATCACCGTTGTCACGACGCCGGCGCACGATGATGCGGTGCCGCTGCTCGCCGGCCGCCATGAGGTCGACGGCCGGCCCGCCGCCTACGTGTGCCGGCAGCTGACCTGCGACCGACCCGTGACGGCATCCGACGAGCTGGCGGAGCTGCTGGCGGGCTGACCGGGAGGTCGAGGTGCTGGACGACTGGGGGGTGCACACCCCTCGCTGGTCGGGGGTGCGCAGCGAACGGATCGACGTGCACGGCACGATGGTCCATGCACTTCGCGCGGACGGGCCCCGCGATGGCACGCCGCTGCTTCTCGTCCACGGCCTCGGCGGGAGCGCGACCAACTGGCTCGAGGTGGTGCGCGCCCTGTCCGAGCACGGGCCGGTGCTCGCCCCCGACCTCCCCGGGTTCGGACGGACCCAGCCACCCAAGCCCGGCGCGACCCGGATCGGCGGCAACGCCCGGTTCCTGCGCGCGCTGCTCGACGTGGTCGGGTGGGACCGCATGGTCCTCGTCGGCAACTCCATGGGCGGGACGATCGCGACGCTGACCGCAGGCCGGATCCCCGACCGGGTCGAACGGCTGGTCCTGGTCGCGCCGGCGCTGCCGGCGCGGCTGTCCGCCCTGCGCCGGCTGCCGCGCCGGACCTTCCTGCGCTTCGCGCCGTTCGCCGTCCCCGGACTCGGGCGTGCCGTGCTGCGCCGGCTGTGGTCGCGGATGACGCCCGAGCAGCTGTGGGAGGACAACGCCCCCTACGTCCACGGTGACCCGTCGCGGGTGTCTCCCGAGCTGCGTGAGGTCGCGATCGACAACCTGCGGATCGGGCGTGAGAGCGGCTGGCGCCTGCCCGGCTTCGTCGCCGCGGCCGAGTCCCTGGTGAGCTCGGTCCTCTCGTCCCGGCCCCTGCTGCGTGCCGTCGACGCGATCACCGCGCCGACGCTGGTCGTGTGGGGCAGCGCGGATGCCCTGGTCAGCCGCGCCGTGATCGACCAGATCGTGGCGCGGCGGCCCGATTGGGACCTCGAGGTGTTCGAGGGCGTCGGCCACGTGCCGCAGATCGAGGTGCCCGAACGTTTCGTTGCGGTGGTGCGCGCCTGGCTGGACGCGGGGCGTGTCGCCGGCTCCGAGTGAGTCCTACGCGCACAGCGGCGCTACCGTTCGCGCCCATCAGGAGGTCACGATGACGATGCTGACGCCGGTGGGCGAGCACGAGCTGCTGCTGTTCTGGATCGC
>CAZSQF010000311.1:0-3587 GCA_964608935.1 uncultured Actinomycetota bacterium
CATCCGGGACCGGTCTCACCGGTCTGGCCGACCGGGTGTCTGCGCTGGGAGGCAGCTCGAAGGCGACACGCTTGTTGCTGTGATCGAGCTCAAGTCCCAGGTGGGGAGTTTTGGGAACAACCTCAACAACCGGATCGAGGAAGCCATCGGGCAGTCGGTCGACTTCTGGCAGGCGGTAGACAACGGCCTGATGCCGGGCCTGCGCCCATGGTTCGGCTACCTCATGGTCGTGGAGTCATCGGAAAGGTCGACCAGCCGCGTGCGCACCAGCAAGGGGCTCCTGCCGCCCGACCCGGCGTTCGAGAATGCCTCCTACATGGACCGGTATGCCACCGCGTTCGCCCGACTTCATCACGAGCGCATGCTCGACGCCGTCGCCTTCGCGATGTCGCTGCGCGGCACGAACCAGGTCACGTACCCGACCCCAGCGTTGTCGTTCCAACACTTCGCTACGACCCTCCACAACCGCGTACGCGAGGTCCGCTCAATTGCGTGAGTGGCCCATCGATGAGCGGCCAGTCCCCGGCAACTGGTGGATTCCGGACAACCCAGGCCGCCGCGTGCCGGGCGTACTCGAACGACGACCTGCCGGCCACGGGGTACTCCGCCTAAACGACGTCCTCCTCGAACCGCCTGGGAATGACTTCTGGCGCCTGAGATCCGAACCCATCCCACTCATCCTTGGCGACACCGGCGGCCTCCGTACCGTCAGCCTGATCAACTGCTTCGAATTCGATCGTTCAAGCCCCCTGAGTCGGGCTCCAGGACCCAAGTCGCAAACCTTCGGGGTCCAGTACAGCCTGATCACCAGCATCATTGGAGGTGAAAATGATCCCTCGGCCAGCCAGAACCCCGACCCTCCGGTTCACTCCGTATGGACCCGGTTCATCACGTGTGAGCTGCGGATAGTCGGCCAAGACCTGGTCGACCGCCTGCCCGGCAGCCAACTGCCCCAGGATCGCGCTGACGGTGACACGCGTGCCACGCACGCATGGCAGGCCCCGCATACGAGCCGGGTCGACGGAGATGCGTTCGAAGGCCATGGCGCAAACGTAGGCCCCGACGAAGTCGCAGGACGGCACGATCCTATTTCCAGCGATCAATGGAAATAACTGCTACCCTCCAGGCATGATCAGCAAGACGGAACAGGTCTGGCGCCACCTGCTGGTCGGCGCCTACGAACGTGACCGGCGGCAGTGGCCGTCGGTGACCTCGCTCGCCGGCGACCTGGATCTGGCGATCTCGACCACCCACCGGGCGCTGGAACACCCCGGTGAGATCGGGGCACTGGACGTGTCACGCTCCGGTGGGGTCGTGTTGCGCGATCCGGGCAAGCTGCTGATCCTGTGGGCCGGCATGCGGCGGCTGCGGCGCGACATCATCGACCGCTTCCACGTCCCCGCCGCCGCCGCGACCGTGGAGACCACGACCCCGTCCGACACGACCATCCTGGGCGGGTTCGGCGCCGTGGTCGCCCAGCAGGGCGGCAACCACGTCGCCGACTACACCACCGTGCTGTTCTACGGCCACCCCTCGCTGGACCTGCCACGGTGCCCCGAACCCCTGTGGCCGTGGGAGGCCACCGAGGTCCTCGTGGCCGAGCCCGACCCGCGGCTGGCCGACTATGGACCGGTCACCCCCATCAGCCAGGCCTGGGTCGACCTGTTCTCGCTGGGCGGCTGGCAGGCCGACCGGTTCGTCCACCACCTGGCCACCGAGATGATCCACGATGGCACCGAACCCCTTCTACCCGCCTGAGCTCACCGACCGCAGCCGGGCCGTGCTGGACCGCGTCGTCGACGCCGCGCCCGACGTCGTGATCATCGGCGGCTGGGCCACCTGGGTGCGCACCGGCGGGCCGATGAGCCACGACATCGACGTGATCGCCACCCACGACCAGCTCGCCGCGATCACCATGCTCGGTGCCGACACCAGCGAGTCGCACCACCTGTCCGGACGCAGGTGGCGGACAACCATCGACGACATCCACCTCGACCTGTACGTCCCCTACCAGTCTCGCCTCGGACAGGCGCTGCAGCTGCGCGTCGAGGACCTGGCCTCCCACACCGAGACCATCGACGCGTGGACCGTGCTCGACCTGCCCGGCCACATCGCCTCCAAGCTCGCGGCCCTGACCGACCGGCCCCACACCCAGCCCGGCGTTAAGGACCGCTACGAGCTCGCGGCGCTGATCCTGCAGGACGACGCCGATCCGGCCGCCGCCATGGCCGCACTGCAGCGCGCCTCGACCCGACCCGCAGCGGAACTCGCCGAGACCACCCGGGCTGGCCTCGAACACCTCACCGACGGCACACTCCCATCGCGGCTACGTCGGGAACTGCAGGCTCCTCTCCGCCGCTGGCTGAAGGCCACCAAACGCCTGCACCCACCGCAGCAGACCCCGGACGACCACCGCCGAGACACACCACGATTGCGCTGAGCGCGCCGGCAGCGGCGTGACCACTCGTGACCATTGCCCTCGAAGCCGAAGACCTCCGGGGTGGGATCGCCGACCTCGACGGCACCGAGCTATCGGTCGCGCAGTTCCTGCAGCAGTTCCCTGGTGAGGGCGTCCGGGGGTGCCGGGCAGGCCTGGACATGGAGTCGCCCATCCACCAGCTCCGATCGGGTCGGAGCTCCCCCACACGGGCCGGCGTCACGGTGGAAGCGAATCTGGGCGCTCGGGCCCTGACCGTCGTGCTCACGGTCCTCGATCTGCTCCCAGACTCGCTCGACGATCTCCAGTTGTGATGGTGTGTGGGCATAGGTCCTGTGGCTCGGGGTCACGGCGAACAGGCTCCAGACATAGCCATGGGGAGGCTCGGAGCCGGTCAAGATCACATAGCCGTCGCGCAGGTCCTCCCATGACCAGCGCTCAGCCATGGTTCCGACCAGGAACGGCTCGTCCATCAGGCCCCACATGATCGTCTCGGCGGCGTGCTCACCTGCCTGGTCCCTGTAGGCAACGCCGGATTCCTTCAGCCAGCCGTCGGATCCACGAAATCTCGTGAACGCTGCGCGGACGCGGTCGGTGAGGGCTGCGTGGTCCCACGCGTGGGCGAACTCGTGCAGGAGCGTTCTCTTGACCTTCAACCCGCGCCCGTGCCTCCCCGGAACACAGATCAGGGCCCGGCTGACACCTTCCTCGATGGTGAAACCGCCCTGGGCGCCCTCGCATGGCTGCTGGTCGTCGTGAAACGTGACCCGGAGCCGTGCCGGCAACGGCAGGCCCGCCTCCCGGAAGCGCTCATGCGCCCACCGAACGGCCGCCTCGTCGGCCTCGGTGACGTGCCCGTCGACCATGATCTCCACGTGCTGACCTGCCCCTTGAACAGGCGAGGTACCGCGGGCGATCGGGGCCAGGGCCGGATCGAGGTCGTCCAGCGGTCGACGGGTGTCCGCATGGCCCACGAGAGCGACGAGGAGGGCCATGACACCGAGGACGACGGCGTGGGGCAGCCACGACCGAGGCCGCCGGGCCACATCGCACACGGCCCGCCGGGGCGTCGTCATCGCCGGAGGAGTCATGCGCCCGACGCTCGGCGGTGCGACTTCAGGCGGCCTTCTGCGGCCTTAAGGCCCGCTTA
>CAZSQF010000312.1:0-3546 GCA_964608935.1 uncultured Actinomycetota bacterium
GCCGGCGATCGAGAACACCTTCTCCAGCGGCTGGCACCTGCACCAGTCGCTCGTCACGGCGGACGGCACCAACGCCCTGACGGCAGAGGACGCACCGCTGTCCGACGTGGGACGGCACGTGCTCGGTGGCCTGCTGGAGCACGCCCGGGCCGGTGCAGTGTTCAGCACGCCCACGGTCAACGGCTACAAGCGGTACCGGCCCTTCTCGCTCGCACCGGACCGGGTGGCCTGGGGCCTGGACAACAAGGGCGCGATGCTGCGGGTGGTCGGGCTGCCCGGCGATCCGGGTACCCGCATCGAGAACCGCATCGGTGAGCCCGCCGCCAACCCGTACCTGTACATGGCGTCGCAGGTCGTGGCCGCGACCGACGGCATCGAGCGCCAGCTGGATCCGGGCGACCCGGTGGACGAGCCGTACGCCGCCGACCGGCCGAGGCTGCCGGCGACGCTGATGGAGGCGCTCGACGCCCTCGAGGCCGACACCACCTACCGGGACCGGATGGGGGCGCAGTTCGTCGACTGGCTGCTGCGGCTCAAGCGCGCCGAGGTCGACCGCTACCTGCAGGCGGTGACCGACTGGGAGCAGGCCGAGTACTTCGACCTGTTCTAGCGCCGTGGCGCGGCGTCGACGTGGTCGCGGACGGCGCGCGTGAAGGCCGTCGGCTGCTCAAGGTTCGACAGGTGCGCCGCGCCCTCCAGCACGACCAGGCGTGCGCCGGGCACGTGGTCGCGGAGCCACACGGCGTCCTCGACGGGCGTGGCCACGTCGTGCTCGCCGGCGACGACCAGGGTCGGTGCGGTGATCCGGTGCACGTCGTCGCGCAGGTCCGCGGTCGCCAGGGCCGCACAGCACGCGGCGTACGCGTCGTCGTCGGCACGGACGAAGGCCTCCTGTGCCTCCGCGTATCTGACCGGGTCGCGCGCGGCGAACCCGTCGGCGAAGAACCGCGCGAGCACCTCGTCGCGGATCCCGGCGAGGCCGTGCTCGCGGACTGCGTCGATCCGCGCCCGCCAGCCCTCGGCCGTGCCGACGCGTGCAGCGGTGTTGGCGGCGACCAGCGTCCGGACCCGCTCGGGATGGTGGATCGCCACCCACAGGGCCGTCAGGCTGCCCAGCGACACGCCGACGAGGTGGAATCGGTCGACACCGTGGTCGTCGGCGGCCTCGACGACGTCGGTGCCGAGGTCGGCGAGGTCGTACGGCCCCGACGGGGCGGGTGAGCCACCGTGACCGCGCGGGTCGACCCGCAGGACCCGGTGGTCGCGGGCGAGGTCGGCCACCTGCGACTGCCACATCGTGTGGTCCGACCCCAGCGACGGCACCAGCACCAGGACCGGTGCGTCCGGGGGACCGTCGACCTCGACGTGCAGCTTCACCGGGCTGCCTCGTCACGCCAGTCCTCCAGCACCCGGGCCACCGACGCGGCCGACGCCGGGGTGGGGCCGTCCTCGACGCCCGGCTCGGGGTGCCAGTCGGCGGACGCCATGGCCCGCCCGGTCGCCTCCACCGCCGCGGCGCAGGTCTGGAAGGCCAGCGGCACCGCGAACCACTCGGCGTGCCAGCCGCCGACGGCGCGTTCGAGCTCGTGCGGGCGGCCGCCGGTGACGATGCCGACCGTGCCGGCGCAGGCGTCGGCGGCCGCGATCGCCCGGACCGCATCGATCGGGTTGCGCTTGCCCGGCATGCTGGAGGACCCACCGGCCCGCATGGTGACCACGCCGTGGTGGGCCAGCAGTACGAGGTCCTGCCCGAGGGTGGCCATGGAGCGTGCGATCCGTCCGAGCAGCCCGGCGAGCACGGCGACCGGTGTCCGGTCGGTGTGCCAGGGCAGGCGGGGGACGGTCAGCCCGAGCCGGTGGGCGACGTCGTCGACGATCCGGGGCGCCGCGTCACCCAGGCCCGGGAGCGTGCCGGTCGGGCCGCCCAGCTGCAGCGGCAGGTCGTGCCGGTGCTCGCGCACCTCCCGGATGTGGTCGACGAGGGGCGACAGCCAGGTGGCAGCACGCAGCCCGAGCGTCACCGGCACCGCGGGTTGCAGGAACGTCCACCCGGACGCGGGAGTGTCGCGGTGCTCGTCGGCGATGCCGGCGAGGTGGTCGCCGAGCTCGACCAGCCCGTCGTGCAGCAGCTCCAGGGCGTGGCGTGCCTGCAGCATCGTGGCGGTGTCCACGACGTCCTGGGTGGTGGCGCCCTGGTGGAGCGCATCGCGTGCCTCTTCGGGCAGCTCGGCCCGCAGGCGCTCGAGCAGGGGCAGCACCGGGGTGCCTGCCTCCCACCCCTCGGCCAGCACGGCGTCGGGGTCGTCGACGTCGGTGGCGCACGCCTCGGCGATGCGGTCGCCCGCCGCCTCGTCGATCAGGCCGTGCGCGACGTGGGCGGCGGCCAGGGCCGACTCGAACCGGCACATGGCGCGCACCCGCGCCGCGGGCGAGAACACCGCCGCCATGTCGACGGTCGTGAACCCGGGATCGATGCTCATGCCTCCCCCCTTGGGGGGAGGGGCCGGCATTCGCCGGCCTGGGGGGTGAGAACAGGCGGGGTGTCGGGTGTCGTCATCGGGCGGCGTGGGCCTCCTCGGTGCGACGGTGCAGGTCGCGCAGCACGGTCAGCTCCTCGACGGTCGGCTCGGCGGTGGTCGCCACCTCGTCAGCGAAGCGGATCGGCCAGCCGGTCGCCTCCTCGACCTCCTGTCGGCTGACGCCCGGGTGCAGGGCGGTGACGACCAGCTCGTTGGTGCCCTCCTCCGGCTCCAGCACGCAGAGGTCGGTCACGACCAGCGAGGGTCCCTGCGTGGTGAGGCCGAGGGCCACCCGTTCCGCGCCGGTCGGCCCGTACCCCAGCGAGGTGACGAAGTCGATGGTCTCCACGAGGGCACGGGACCGGTGCCGCAGCGTCACGAACACCCGCTGGCACTGCGACGCGATCTCCGGGGCGCCCCCGCCGCCGGGCAGCCGCACCGTCGGGTGGGCGTGGTCGCCGATCACCGTGGTGTTGATGTTGCCGTACCGGTCGAGCTGCGCAGCGCCGAGGAACCCGACCGACACGTGGCCGCCCTGCAGCCAGTACCGGAACATCTCCGGGACCGACACCGTGGTCAGGGCGGTCACCGCGAGCTCGCCGTCGCCGATCGACAGGGGCAGCACCCGCGGCTTCGTGCCGAGCGTCCCGGACTCGTAGATCAGCGTGATGTTCGGGCAGCGGGTGAGGCGGGCGAGGTTGCACGCCGCCGACGGCGCCCCGATCCCGACGAAGCAGACGTCGTCGTCGGCCAGCGCCCGCGAGGCCGCGATCGTCATCATCTCGTTCGGCGACCAATTCACCTCTCCCCCTCCATCGCTCGTCTCCACCCTGCTGCGTCCACAGCCTTGTTGTTGTCGACTCGCTCGATCCTCCCCCAGGGGAGGATCCTCGGCGCCACATCCACGGTCATGCCCCCGCCATCACGTGCTCGTCCATCCAGGTACGGAACCGGTCGCGGTCCGCCGCGATCTCGTCCCACGCCGTGTAGAAGGCGTTGTCGCGGTCGTAGTACCCGTGGGTGTACG
>CAZSQF010000313.1:0-3544 GCA_964608935.1 uncultured Actinomycetota bacterium
CACGATGTTCACCTACGGCTACGCCCGGTTTCGCGCTCGTGTCGGCTGGGCTGCCCGGAGGCGTCGCGGCCGCCTGGGTGTCTTCATGGGTGTGGACCACCGGCGTGCCGACGTTGCTGACCTTGGGGCTGCTGCTGTTTCCCGACGGGCGACTCCCGTCGCGACGTTGGCGTGCGGTGGCGGCCGCGGCACTGGGCGGGGTCATCCTGCTGGCGGTCCCACCTGCGGTGGCGCCTGGACCGTTGGTCAACCATCGTGAGATCGTCAACCCGCTCGGCGTGCCCGCCGCGGCTGCGCTGGTGGGACCGATCGGCACCGCCGGGTTCGTGTCGTTCGTCGCCGCGTTCTTGGGCGCCGCCGCATCCCTGGTGATGCGCTGGCGGGCCGGAGACCAACCCCACCGCCGCCAGCTGCGCTGGCTGCTCTACGCCGTGAGCCTGCTCGTCGGGGCGTTCGCCCTCGACGCCCTGGCACCCTCGCTGGCGGCCTCGGTGGTGTCGGTGGCCGCGGTGGCGTTCTTGCCGGTTGCCGTCGGGATTGCGATCGTCCGCGAGCGGCTCTACGACATCGACGTGCTCATCAGCCGGTCGCTGGTCTACGGGGTGCTCACCGTCGGTGTGATCGTGACCTACGTCGTGGTGGTGGCCGCGGTCGGTGGGCTCCTCGGCAGGAGAGCGGGGCTCGTTGGTCCGCTCGTGGCTACCGGTGTGGTCGCCGTCGCGTTCCAGCCCGCACGCGAGGTCCTCCAGCGCCGCGTCTCCCGCTGGGTGTATGGCCCTCGAGCCGACCCCTACGCGGCCCTCGCGCGTCTCGCCCGCCGCCTCGAGAACACGACCGAGCCCGCCACGGTCCTGTCCACCGTGGTCGACACCGTCGCCACCGAACTGCGGTTGCCCTACGCCGCGATCGAGCTCGCCGAGGACGGTGAGTTCCGACGGGTCGCGTCGCACGGTCTGCGGCCATCGCGGACGACCGTGCTACTGCTCACCCATCAGGGCCACACCATCGGCCGGATGGTGATCGGCGAAACCGACGCCGGCGGTGGGCTGACCAGCCCGCAGCGCCGCCTGCTCGAGGACCTCGCACGACAGGCCAGCATCGCGCTGTATGCGGTCCGGGTCACCGCCGCGCTGCAGCGTTCTCGCTCCCAGCTGATCAACGCCCGCGAAGAGGAGCGCCGGCGGCTCCACCGCGACCTCCACGACGGCCTGGGTCCAACGCTGGCGGCGATGACACTGCAGCTCGACATCCTCCGGCGGCTCATCAACGACGACGCGGCCGCCGCGAACGCGCTCGCCGATCAGCTCAAGGCCGAGGTGCAGGCGGCCGTCCCCGAGATCCGACGCCTCGTCTATGAGCTACGACCACCAGCGCTGGACGAACTCGGCCTGGTCGCCGCCTTGCGCCAGTACGCCCTCGCAGCGGCCGGCGCTGACCGTGCCGGTGAGGGCGTCACCGTGTCGGTCCTATCCGACGGCGACCTGCCACCCCTGCCGGCGGCAACCGAGGTCGCGGCCTACCGCATCGCCACCGAAGCGATCACCAACGCGCTGCGCCACGCAGATCCCCGTCGCTGCACGGTCCGGCTGGAGTGCGAGGGCGAGCTCCGCCTCGCGATCAGCGACGACGGTCACGGCATCCCCGACAACCCACCCGCCGGGATCGGCCTGCGCTCGATGCGGGAGCGCGCCGCCGAGCTGGGGGGACACTGCGTCGTCGAGCGTCGACCGGAAGGCGGCACACTCGTGCGAGCCCTGCTCCCCGTGGAGTCACGATGACGCCGGCGCCGCTGCGTGTCGTGATCGCCGACGATCATCCCATGTTCCTCGGTGGTCTGCGATCCGTCCTGCAACGCGCGCAGGGCATCGACCTGGTCGGTGAGGCGACCTCGGGAGCGGAGGTGATCGCACTGGTCGCTGACCGCACCCCACAGGTCGTGGTGATGGATCTGCACATGCCGGGGATCGGCGGCATCGACGCGACACGCCAGATCTGTCGAGATCACCCGGGCACCGCCGTGCTGATTCTGACGATGGTGGACGATGACGATGCGGTGTTCGCGGCGGTCCGCGCTGGGGCCCGTGGCTACCTGCTCAAGGGCGCCGACGAGGACGAGCTGCTACGCGCCGTCCGCAGCGTCGCCGACGGCGAGGCGATCTTCGGTCCCGGCATCGCTCAGCGCGTCCTCGCCCTGCTCGCCAACCCGCCGGCCCCAACCGACGACCAGCCCTTCCCCCAGCTGACCACGCGAGAACGCGAGGTCGTTGAACTGATCGCGCGAGGGCTGGGCAACCAAGCCATCGCCGCCCGCCTCGGACTCAGCGCCAAGACCGTCATGAACTACGTCTCCAACATCTTCGCCAAGCTCCACGTCGCCGACCGCGCCGAGATGATCATCCGCGCACGCGACGCTGGCCTCGGTCAAGACCGCGCGCCGCGAGACGGGAGCGACCAACCAACCTGATCCGGCCGAAGCCGTGAACGTTCCGCGTCGATGCCCGTGGCGGACAGCCACCACGCCATCGCATGACTCGATCGAGCGCCATCCGCGCAGCAACCAGTCACCGGGAGTCATCGGACCGTGAGAACCCGAGGACAAGTTGGACGCCGCTTCGGCGGTCAACGGACCGAGGGCCGTCACAACGATGGATCACGACGAGCCGACCAACCCTGACCGGCTTGCTCGAGCCGTGTGCTCGATGACGGGCAAGCACGGTTCTAGGGGCCGAGGCGCAGCACTGCAGCCCGGCTACCCGACCGGGCGCCGATACGGCACTGGAGTTTCGGCGTCGGATGTCACCGCCTACTGGGAGGAAAGCCCGTCGCTTCCGAGCGCCGGCTTGACGCCCGCGACCGCCAGGTAGCCGAGGAAGGCGACCGAGCGCGCCATACGCGGCAACAGCCACCTGAGTCGTCGTACGTACACCCATCGGGACAGGCTTCGGAGACCGAACCGGACCACGCCGCCCATGCCCTCGTCATCGATGAACCCACGCGGGGTGAGCATCTCGAACGGTCCGGTGGACGTCTGGATCTGTTCGAGCCCGGATGCGTTGTACAACCCGACCCAGTCCTCGACGCTGTCGAAGTGGAGACCGGGACACACCTCCCCAAGGAAGATCCCGCGGGCCTCGTCGGTTGGTGGAGCCCGCCAGAAGAACTCGGTAGCCAGCACCCGTCCGCCGGCCCGGCAGACACGTGCCAGCTCCCCGGCCGCTCCCGCCCGGTCCACGAACATGGTCACCGCCTCGGCGATGACCCGGTCGAACGAGCTGTCGGCGTACGGCAGCGCACAGATGTCAGCCACCTCGACACGGACGAGGTCGTCGACGCCTGCGGCCGCGACGTTGTGCCGAGCGTGTTCGACCATGATCGGGGAGATGTCCGCCGCAACGACGCGGGCACCCGTGCGATGGGCCACCTCGATGGCGGTCGTACCGACGCCGCAGCCGATGTCCAGCACCTCGCAAGTCGGCTCGATTTCGGCCCATGCCAGCAACTGCTCGGTGGCGCGGCGGCCGCCGGGATGCACGGAGCGCTTCCC
>CAZSQF010000314.1:0-3531 GCA_964608935.1 uncultured Actinomycetota bacterium
GGAGTTTGGCGGGCCCCCGGTCGGGGCGGGGGCCCCACCGGGGCACCACGACCCGCGTCCCGCCGGCGAGGTCCGCGGGGACCGTGACCGTGACGCGGACGAGGTGGTGGACGCGGTCGGTCAGATCGACCGCGTAGCGGATCGGGTCGGCCACCGACGCCTCCTGCTCGGTGGTGCGCGGCGAGGCTACTGGCTGGGTCGGACGCGGCGGTCCGGTCCGGCGAAGGAGACGACAGACGATGACCGACATGATCCGGGCGTCGGGCCTGGTCAAGCACTACGGGGCGGTCCGCGCGCTCGACGGGCTCGACCTCGTCGTGCCCGAAGGGCGCGTGCTCGGCCTGCTCGGCCCCAACGGCGCCGGCAAGACCACAGCCGTGCGCATCCTCACCACCCTGCTCGACGCCGACGCCGGGTCCGCCGAGGTGGCCGGGCTCGACGTGCGGACCCGCACCGACGAGGTCCGGCGGCTGATCGGCCTGTCGGGGCAGTACGCCGCGGTCGACGAGCACCTGACCGGGTTCGAGAACCTCGACATGATCGGTCGGCTCTACCACCTGGGGCGACAGCGGTCACGATCACGGGCGCGGGAGCTGCTCGACCGCTTCGACCTGTCCGACGCCGGGGACCGGCCCGTCAAGACCTATTCGGGCGGCATGCGCCGGCGGCTCGACCTGGCCGGCGCGCTCGTGGCCGACCCGCCCGTGCTGTTCCTCGACGAGCCCACGACCGGCCTGGACCCCCGCAGCCGCAGCGGCATGTGGGACGTCATCCGCGAGCTGGTCGCCCGCGGCACGACGTTGCTGCTCACGACCCAGTACCTCGAGGAGGCCGACCGGCTCGCCGACGAGATCGTGGTGATCGACCACGGGCTCGCGATCGCGCGGGGCAGCGCCGACGAGCTCAAGGCCCAGGTCGGCGGCGAGCGCGTCGAGCTGGCCGTCCCGACGTCGGCCGAGCTGGAGGCCGCCCGCTCCGTGCTGGCCGAGCTGGCGGTCGGCGAGGTGCTGGTCGACGAGCACACCCACAGCCTCACCGCCCCGGTGGCCGGCGGCGCCGGCGTGCTGATGGACGTGCTGCGCCGCCTCGACGGCGCCGGCGTGCCCGTGCTGGACATCGGGCTGCGCCGGCCCACGCTCGACGACGTGTTCCTGTCGCTCACCGGCCACGTCGCCGACCCCTCGACGGCGCCGGGGACGACCACGACGGCCGAGGGTGGTGGCCCGCCCGAGCCGGCGCGCGCCCGTACCGGTCACGAGGGGGAGCCGGCATGAGGACCCGATTCGTGACCGCCTTCGCCGACGGTGCCGTCATCGCCAAGCGCAACGTCATCAAGATCAAGCGCGTGCCCGACGTGCTCGTGTGGGTGCTGATGTCGCCGATCATGTTCGTGCTGCTGTTCGCCTACGTGTTCGGCAACGCCATCGACGTCCCCGGCGGGCTCAACTACCGCGAGTTCCTGATCGCGGGCATCTTCGCGCAGACGGCCGTGTTCGGTGCCACCTTCACGGGCGCGGGCATCGCCGAGGACATGCAGAAGGGCATCATCGACCGCTTCCGGTCGCTGCCGATGTCCCGGTCGGCGGTCCTGACCGGCCGGACGGCCAGCGACGTCATCTACAACGTGCTGTCGATCGCGATCATGGCCCTGACGGGCCTGGTCGTGGGCTGGCGGATCCGCGGGTCGTTCCTGGACGCGGTCGCCGCCTTCCTGCTCCTGCTCGTGTTCTCCTACGCGTTCTCCTGGGTGATGGGCTACGTCGGGCTGCTGGTCCCGAGCCCGGAGGTGATCAACAACGCCTCGTTCATGGTCATCATGCCGTTGACGTTCATCTCCAACGTGTTCGTCCCGCTCGAGCGCTTCCCCGCCGCGCTCCAGCCCTTCGTGGAGTGGAACCCGGTGTCGGCCGTCACCCAGGCCGCCCGCGAGCTGTTCGGCAACGTCATCGAGCTCACGCCCGAGTCGATCGCCGCGCTCGAGGCTGCGGGCCAGACGGTGCCCGTGGCCTCGGACGCGTGGTCGATGCAGAACCCCGTCGCCTACACGCTGGTGTGGGTCGTGATCATCCTGGCGGTGTTCGTGCCGCTGTCGGTGCGGCAGTACAAGCGCACCGCGAGCCGCTGACCCCTCCACGGTCCGGGCGGCTGCGCCGCTACCTTCGCGCCGACCCACGATGACGACGAAGGGCGCGGACGTGGCCGACCTGCCGATGGCCGACCGACACGAGACGATCCTGCCGCCGGCGCCCGACGCCGCCGACCGGGCACTGGAGTCCGCCCTGGCCAGCGACCCGGCGAGCCGCAAGGACGCCGTCGGTCGCGTCGTTGCCGACCACCCCACCTTCCTCGCGGGCTGGGCCGAGCTCGCCGCGCTCGGCGACGCCCCGATCGAGCGCTACGCGTATGCCCGCGTCGGCTACCACCGTGGGCTCGACGCCCTGCGCGCCCACGGCTGGGGCGGGCGGGGGTTCGTGCGCTGGTCCGAGCCGACCAACCGGCCGTTTCTCACCTGCCTCGCGCGGCTGCGGGACGCCGCCGCCGAGATCGACGAGGTCGCGGAGGTGACCCGGATCGACGACTTCCTGACCGAGCTCGACCCCGATTGGGACGACGCCAACGTCACCGGTTGACCGGGCCTGTGGAGCGTCGACGCGGACCGACCCGGCGACGGTAGTGTCCCCGCCGGGAGGTGCGCGTGGCGGGCCGGATACTCAAGGACGACATCGAGACGCTGCGGCGGCAGGCCGACATCGTCACGGTCGTCTCCGACCACACCACGCTCAAGCGCGCCGGCAAGTCCTACAAGGGCCTGTGCCCGTTCCACACCGAGAAGACGCCGTCGTTCACCGTCACCCCCGACGGCAACTTCTTCCACTGCTTCGGCTGCGGCGCGTCCGGCGACATCTACGACTTCCTCATGCGGATCGAAGGGCTCGAGTTCCCCGAGGCGGTCGAGCAGCTGGCGCGCCGCACCGGCTTCACGCTGCGCTACGAGGAGCTGTCCTCGCGTGAGCGGCGCGCCATCGGCGAGCGCTCGCGGCTGGTCGAGGTGACCGCGGCGGTGCGCGACCACTTCCGCGAGGCGCTGTACTCCGACGTCGGCGAGGTCGCCCGCGACTACCTGAAGTCGCGCGGCTTCGGTCGCGAGGACGCCGATCGGTTCGAGCTCGGCTACGCCCCGAACGAGTGGGAGGCGACCAACCGGGCGCTGACCGCCGCCGGTCACGCCCCCGAGGACCTCATCGCCGTCGGCGTGGCCATGCGCAGCGACCGCGGGGGCCTGCGTGACCGCTTCCGGGGGCGGCTGATCTTCCCTGTCCACGACCCCAGCGGCGACGTCATCGGGTTCGGTGGACGTGTGCTGCCGGATCTCGACTACGGCGACTTCGATCCGCCCAAGTACCTCAACTCGCCCGAGACCCCGCTGTACAAGAAGACGCGGGTCCTCTACGGCGTGCCCCAGGCCCGCGCCGACATCGTGCGGACCGAACAGGTGCTGATCTGCGAGGGCTACACCGACGTGATGGCCCT
>CAZSQF010000315.1:0-3518 GCA_964608935.1 uncultured Actinomycetota bacterium
AGGGCCTCGCGCTGGTCGTCGATCCAGCCGTGCAGCCGCTCCCACTCGCGGAGCAGCGCCTCGTGGGCGACCTCCACGGTGGGAACGCGGCTCGTGGGATCGCGGTCGTAGGTGAGCAGCCGGTAGGCGGCGTACTGCTGGAGGACGGCGTCGAGGTGGTCCCGGTCGACGTCCAGCCCTTCGAGCTCGAGCTGGGACACGCGGCGACGGGTGTCGTCGGTGTCCTCGTCGACGGTGACCAGCCGGAGGAACAGCTGCCGCGCGGCCGCCTTGCCAGGGGCCGGTAGACCGAGGTACAGCTCCTCGGCGCGGCCGCCGAGCGCGCCGACCACCCCGCCGGTGTCGCGATACCCGTCTATGGTCAGTCGGTTGCCGTCGCGGTGCCGGAACAGCTCGGTCAGCGCGTACTGCAGCAGGGGCAGGCCGCCGGGCTGGCCCTGGACGTCACGGATGATCTCACCGACCAGACCGGGCTCGAGGTCGACCCCGACGCTGCGGGCGGGCCGGCTGATGGCCGACCCGAGACTCTCGGTCGTGGGTGGGGTGACCGCCACGAGCGCCGCCTTGAACAGGTCGGCGAAGCCGGGATGCTCCAGCGGCCGGTCGAAGAAGTCGGCGCGGAGCGTCACCAGGACGCGAACCCGGCTGCGCTCGTCCGTCACCAGCGCCTGCAGTGCGGCGAGGAACAGGCGCCGCGTGGCGCCGTCGTGGACCAGGGAGAACAGCTCCTCGAACTGGTCGATGACCAGCACGAGCTCGCTGTCGTCGCGGGGCAGGATGCGCTTGACGACACGCAGCAGCCCTCGTTCGTCGCTGGACAGCTCGTCGAGCAGCCCGCCGGGATCCTCCACCGCCACGCGCAGCAGGGCGGTCTCGAGCTCCTCGAACGGGTGCGACCCTGGGAACATCGTGGCGACGAGCCAGCCGCGGGATCCCGGCAGGCCTCCGGCCCGCAACGCCGGGATCAGCCCCGCACGCACGACGCTGGACTTGCCGCTGCCGCTAGCACCCACCATGGCCACCAGTCGGTGGTTCGCGAGGGCCCGGAGGAGCTCGTCGACGAGGGTGTCACGACCGTAGAAGTCGGCCGCATCGGTCTCCTGGAACGCGCGCAACCCCTTGTAGGGGTTGCGGATCGGGGCCTCGGCCGTCACGGGTGGCTGGGGGGACGCCACCGCCACCACGTCCGCTCCGGCTGCCTGGCGGATCGCACGCAGCAGGTCCTCCACCCGGTCGAAGCGGCGCGCAGGATCGTCGTCGGTGGCCGTGCGCACCACCTCGTCCAGCTCGGCCGGCAGGCCCGGCCGGGCCTCCGTGAGCGCAGGAAGGTCGCGACCCGTTGGGCGGATGCCGGCCAGCAGCTCGAGGACCAGCACACCCAACGCGAAGACGTCCGACCGCGGGGTGAGACGCTCTCCGCGCAACTCCTCGGGTGCGACGTACGCCAGCGACGAGGTCAGCAGGCCGCCGGCGTCGTCGGTCAGGCGGGCGGCGATCCCGAAGTCGGACAGGTAGGCGTTGCCGTCCTCGTCGAGCAGCACGTTGCCCGGTTTGACGTCACGGTGGACGACGCCCTGGCGGTGGGCGTACGACAGCGCCGCACCCACCTGGTCGAGCAGCCGCAGCGCCGGGCCGAGGTTCCACGGGCCCCGCTGCAGGCCCGCAGCGAGGCTGCCGCCCGCCAGCAGGGGCATCACCAGATACGCCCCATCGGGTTCACGCCAGTAGTCGTAGACCGCCACGATGTGGGGGTGCGCGAGCTGGGCGACGAACTGCGCCTCGGCCTCGAACCGGCGGACGAACGCGGGGCGGTTCGCGTACTCCGACCGGATCACCTTCACGGCGACCTCGCGACCCACCGAGGTCTGGTAGGCCCGGTACACGGCACCGAAGTCGCCCTCCCCGAGCTGCCCGTACAGCTCGTAGCTGCGGGCCGTACGGATCGGCACGGCACGAGGTCGTGGATGCCGGTCGGCTCGCAGCGGCGGGAACCGCGCCGGCAGCCCGTCGGCCACCAGTTGGTACACCTGCTCGGGACGAGCAACGCCGCGGAACTGGGACGCGCCCAGGTCGATCGTCGCGATGCCGTCGGGCCGGTCGAGTCCGGCCTGCGCGTCGGCGGACAGCAGCACCTGCCCGCCGTGGCCGGCCGACACCAGCCGGGACAGGCGGTCCACCGCCGGCCCGTCGTAGCCGTCCGCCCGTCGCCGCAGCTCCCCGACGTCAACGGCCATCCGGACCTGCAGCGGGTCCCCCTCGTCGTGGGACGCCTCCGCCAGGGCACGCTGCGCTGTCCACGCGGCCCGTGCGGCCTGCCCCACGTCGGTGAATACCGCATCGATCGCCCCGTTCGTGGCTGCCGTGACGCGGCCGCCGGCTGCCTCGACGGCTTCGCGGACGATCCGGTCGTGGAGCTCACCGACGGCCGCCATGGCCTGCGCATCCGTCTCCCACCGGCCTGGCGGCTCCTCGAGCTCGGTGAACAGCAGCGCCAGCCGTTCGGTTCGCGCGGTCGTCTCGGGCTCGAGCGCCGGATCCTGCTCGAGGACGCGCCGCTGCATGTCCCGCAGCGACGGTGACGGCTCGATCCCCAGCTCGTCCACCAGGAACGCCCGGGCCCGTTCGTAGGCCTGCAGGGCATCCGCCTGCCGCCCCGACCGGTACAGCGCGAGCATGTGCAGTTCGCGCAGACGTTCGCGCAGCGGCGTCTCCGCGATCAGGGCCTCGAGTTCCCCCAGCAGCTCGGCGTGACGTCCGAGGGCGAGCTCCGCATCGATGCGGTCCTCGACCGCCTCGCGCCGCAACTCCCCCAGCCGGCGCGTCTCCACCTCCAGCTGCGCGCAGGCCGCCACCCCGGCGTAGGGCTGGCCCCTCCACAGCCGCAGCGCGTCCCGCAGACTGTCGACGGCGAACGACGGATCGGTGTCGACCACCTCCCGCGCTGCCACCACGGCGTCCTCGAACCGCCATGCATCCACGCACTGGCGTGCCACATCCAGCCGGTAGCCGTGCCCCTCCCACACGACGACGTCGCCGAGCACCCGTCGGAGATTCGACACGTAGCTCTGCAGCGTGCTTCGAGCGGCCTCCGGCGGATCCTCGCCCCACACCCCGTCGATCAGCGAATCGACCGAGACCGAGCGGCCCGCCGCCGCAACCAGCAACCCCAAGACCACCTGCTGCTTCGGTCCACCCGGCCGGACGGTCCCGCCGTCCTGCCCCACCTGCACCGGGCCCAGCACCCGTACGTCGAGGCGCGCTGGTGGCGTGCGATCCCCCACGGGCGGAGGTTGCGCTGCGCTAGTGGCCTCGTCCATCGCGCAACCCTCCCTGGTCCCGCTCCAGGCTCGCTCCAAGGGAGCTTGAGATGGCCCGAAGGGTCAGCGGGCTTCGACCCACGCTACGCGCGAACGGATGCACCGTCCACGCTGCCGCAGCAGGCGCGGTCGAGACTCAGTCCTCCTGGGCCTCGACCCACTCCTCGTACCGCTCGAAGTACTCGGGCAGGCGCTCGATGA
>CAZSQF010000316.1:0-3508 GCA_964608935.1 uncultured Actinomycetota bacterium
ACGCGATTGACCAGCGAGCGTCGCAGCCAGCCAGGTCGAGCAACGTCTCAGCAATCGCTGAGGCCGCGCCGCTTTTCTGCAGCGCCGCTCCGATCCCCATCGCCGCGCCGATGACGATCAGCACCGACCAGTCAACGCTCCGCCGCGCCTCCTCGGTCGTGCAGCAGCGAAAGACCATCATGGCGATCGCTGCGGCCAACGCGGCGGTCAAGATCGACAGGAACCCGGTCGAGGCAGCCACCACCATCAGCCCCGTGATCAGAAGCGCGAGCCAGGCCTGGTCGTGCCGCCGGACTTCTCCTTTCTCCACGGAGCTGACGAGGAAGAAATCGCGGGCTCCCCGCTGACGATGCAGGAACGACGGTGAGGCTTCGAGCAGCAGTACATCACCCGCTTCCAAGCGGACATCGCCGATCTTACCGCTCAACCGCTTCTCCCCCCGGGCCACCGCGACAACAGCTGCGTTGTACCGCGAGCGAAAGCGGCCTTCACGAATCGTTTTGCCAAGTAGCGCGCACCGTGGGCTGACGACAGCCTCGACCAATGTCCGCCTCCAAGCTGGGATCTCCAGCTTCCGCGCCTGGTCATCCGGGGTCGCCAAGCCACGAATTTTGCGGAGGTCCACCACACTCTCCAGGGCCCCGACGAGAATTAACACGTCATCGGCCTGCAGCTGCTCCTGAGGCTTGGCCGCAGTGATCACCCCGACCGATCGCTGGATCTCGGCGATGTAAAGTCCTGGAAGGTGCCGCAGGCCCGCCTCCTCGATCGTGCGTCCGACCAGCGGCCCGTTTGACTCCACCTGCATTTCGGCTGTGTATTGCCGCGGGTCGTCCGCAACGCTGACCGCCGGCTTCCGCTCGGGAATCAGCCAGCGGGAACAGCCGATGATGTAGGTCAAGCCGATCACCGCCGCCGGAAGCCCGACCCACGCCGGTGAAAAGAAATGCAGCGGTTCCCAGTGTTCGCCCTCAGGCAACCCTGCGTTCCGCTCGGTGTATAGGTCGCGGACGATTAAGTTGGTACTGGTTCCCAGCAGCGTGCACATTCCCCCGAGAATCGCGGCGTAGGAGAGTGGCAGCAGCAGGCGACTGGTGCTGACGCGGATCCGCTTGCTCAAGTCCCCCACGACCGGGAGCATTGCGGCGACCACGGGCGTGTTGTTGATGAACCCGCTGACCGCCGCCACCGGGATCAGCATCCGCACCTGAGCGTCAATCAGATGCTTCGCCTTACCCAGCAGCCAGCCGGTCGCCAGGGTCGTCCCGCCGGTCAGTTCCAACCCGGTGACGACGACGAACAACAGTCCAATCGTGATCAGCCCCTTGCTGCTGAACCCGGAAAGCGCCTCCTCCGGGGTCGGCAGCTGGGGCGAGCCGGTTAAGTTTTGAACCAGCATCAGCACCGCGAGTGAGCTGACGGCCAGCAGATCGGTCGCGGCGAGGCGCAGCGCCAAACTGACCAGCAATCCGCCAGCCACCGCGATCGTCAGCCAAGCTTCCCAAGGAATCAAATGCTCGTCCGCTAAGGAACCCCGGAGGGAATCATCATCGCCAGCTCCCTCCGGCTCGGCGGGAAAGCGGATAGAACCAGGGCACAAGAAGCAGCCGCAATTATGGTTGCCAACTTCCGCAGACGTCAAACCGTCTCCCGAGAGAGTGGCTCAGCCACCCCGTCGAGCCCCTCCGGAGCACAGGCTGCCAGCCTGTCAGCCCCCGCAAGGAGTTAATGAAACGAGCATCGCCTGGCAAGCACGTCAGCTCAAAACTCACCGTGCTGTACCACTTCGCCGCCGCTCCGCGTCGCCATCGCTTGATAGACGCGCAGATCGATCGAGTCGCTGATCAACTTGACCGAACCGTCCGCCCATGCAAATTGGGCTCCACCCACATGCATGCTGCTGAAGTCCTCGAAGTGCCCCACCGGATCGTTGGGAACGTGGTCGGCAACACCCACGATGCGCGCTTCGGCAGCGTTGGCTTCGTCGACAAAGCCGTGCCAAATGACGCCGCCCAATCGGGTGCTCCGTTCGCCGAACATGAGCGTGGTGCTCAAGCCATCGGTTACATCACGAAAGCGGTGCGCACTGTTCGCATAGAACAAGCCATCTCCGGCAAAGGGTGCGTCATGGAGTTCAAATGTGCCAAAGACGCCGGAATAGTTTGCCTTGGCGATGGGGAACAGGTGATGACCGTCATCGTCGACGTTGCCTCCGTGATCATCATCGTGATCGTGGTCATCATGATCATCATCATCATCATGACCATCGTCATGATCGTCGTGATCATCCTCGTCGCCTTCGGCAATTGCGAATAGCGTCCGTCCCGTGTCCGACGGGCAAATCATCGACTGGATCGGAGTCTCACGAACGCCTTGATGCGAGGGATGATGGATTGGCGAACCGAAATCGATCTGTTCGTAAAGCGGAGTCTGTTCCATTTGCCCTAACATGCCCGCTGCCCAACCCCAGCCCGGCAGATTGCTGTTTCCGTTCGAAGTCCAACCGGAAGGGAGCTGGTTAAAGGCGGAATGGTAGTTATGCCCAGCCACCGCAAGCTGGTGTAAATTGTTTTGACAGCTCGAACGCCGCACCGCTTCACGGGCAGCCTGAACAGCGGGCAACAGGAGCCCGACGAGGATTCCGATGATTGCGATCACAACCAACAGTTCCACGAGCGTAAATGCGCGTCGGCATGGTAATGGAGAGTGCATGATGGTTTCTTTGCAGCAAAAAATGTTTCTTGAATAAAGAATGGGAATCTGGATACGCAGCCCTCGCGACAGGGACGCTCGATGCCACCGAGATCGATTGCGGAACCGCAACTCAAATCCCTCGGCATCGAGATCATTTCACGAGCGAGCGATCGTCCGAGATCCAGATAAAAGCCAGCGGGGATGAAGCGTTGACGGCGTCAACGTTCCGATTCAAGAAACGACGGCAGGCGGGCCGCGGAGATAACCAGCCGTTCGGCGCTGGCTGGCCGGTGGCAACTGCCGACTCGGCAGCTTCGATGATGCCACAAAAGCGGCGTGCGAAAGACGCCCTCCCGAAGATTTCGCAATGTAAACCTGCGAGCTGATCTGGCAAAGCAAACAGGGCCGGTCGCATTCGTCTGCCCGCGGCGCTGCACGTAAGAGAGACTCTGAGAAATCGCCCGAGGGACGTTCGTTCGCGCAGCATGCGACTTCGTCATTGTGCCCGTGCGTCGCCGCACCCTCACATGCCGCATCTTGAACATGGTCGTGCTCGTGCACCCCATGCTGGTGCGCAGCATGCTGGTGCATCGCCGGAAGGAGCATTCCTCCCAGCAAATACGCGAGCAAGGCGACCGCGGCAAATGACCGTTGCATCGAAATTATCTTTTGAGCGAACGAGAACTCGCAAAAGCAAGCAACACGTTGCGGCTAATCAACCGGGCAGTTTGAACGAAATCCACTTTCTTAGCCACCCCTCCTCTACGGACGAGGATAGCGAGATGTGCGGGAAATTGTGAAGATTAATGGCTAG
>CAZSQF010000317.1:0-3499 GCA_964608935.1 uncultured Actinomycetota bacterium
ACCAACACCGGCAGGTGATGTTCGAGCCGGAGCTGGTCGTCCGCGCCTCGAGCACAACGTGATCGGTCGTGTCGCGCGGCAACGAGCGTGGCAGGTGACGACGAGCCAGCAGGCGGGACGAGGCTGGCACGCCGATCAGTCGGCCTGGATGCCGAGGGCGTGCATGTAGTCGGTGGACGTCGAGCCAACCGAGTGGCGGCCGCCCGGCAGCCATCAGGCCGCTGGCCGCTGTCACCGGGTGGCGAACAACTCGAGCTGGATGTTGTCAGGGTCACGGAGCTCGATCATCCATCCCCATCCCTCCACGGCCTTGATGCCAGAGTGCGGGAGGCCGGCGGCATCGAGCTTCGCGATCCAGTCCCCGAGCGTCTGGCGGTCGCCAACGTGGAAAGCGAGGTGGTCCAACCCCGTGCGAGTGGGGTCGAAGGAGCTGCCGCCGGATGCGGCATGCTCCTGGAGGTTGATGGCGACCCTCCCTGCGAGGAGGATCGCCTCTCGCCCTTCGAACGCGACGCCGTCGAACGGCTCTGTCAGGACATCCAGCTCGAGGATGCCCCGGTAGAAGTCCAGGCTCCGATCCAGATCGGTCACCGACAGCGACACATGACTCACACCCTTGATCACAGCGTCCCCTCACTACTCGTCGCGTCGAGACCGACGCGTTCGTCCTGCGTTGCGGTGCGCGGCAGGTGCCAGGAGGCGCCGGCGCCGAGCAGTGCCGTGGCCGCAGACAACAGGAACACCACGGTGAAGGCGCCGGTCATGTCCGCAAGGAAGCCCCCGAGCTGCGGCGCGCTGACCTGCGCGACGCCGAAGGCCAGCGTGGCCACGGCGTAGCGCGGGCCGTAGGTCGTCGCATCCGAGTGCTGCACGATGTAGACGGCGATCACCGACGGCACCCCGCTGAACATCGTTCCCAGCAGGAGCGCACCGGCGTAGACCACCGGCACGACCCCCGTGAGGACCGCCAGTCCAGCCGCAGCGATGCCGCTGAAGCCGATGACGAGCACGCGTCGCGGGCCGAGCCGGTCCGTGAGCCAGCCGAGCGCGACACCTCCGACGATCCCTGCCAGGCCCGTGGCCGCGAACACGGACGCCGCGGCCGCCTCGGTGAATCCGGCATCGTCCTCCAGCCGGGCCGTCAGGAACGTGAGCGCGAGCAGGTAGCTCAGTCCGAACGCCGCGTAGGCGGCAGTCAGCGCCCGCCAGCCCTCCATCGTCCGCAGCACTGCGAAGCCGCTCCCGGTCCGGGACGGCCTGGGGTCGTTCGTCGGCCGCAGCAAGGCGATGATCGCGACGCCCGCGACGAGTCCGATCACCGCCTCGACTCGGTAGACGTCCTGCCAGGCCTGGTCGCCGAGACGGTCACGCAGCACCGTCGCCAGCCGGCCGGCGGACACGATGCCGAGACCGATCCCGGCGCCGATCAACCCCACCGCGACGCCACGCCGATGCTGCGGCACCGCGGCGGCCGCGAGCGCCGGTGAGGGAATCCAGATGCACGCGCCGCCCAGCCCCAGCACGACCAGGGCTACACCCAGCGCCGGTCCGCCCGGCGAGATGCTCGCGCCAGCGAGGCCGACGACCGCCAGCACCATGCCCACCCGGAGCAACGTCACCAGCCTGAGCCGCGCAGTCGCGCGGATGACCAGCAGTGTCCCCAGCAGGTACGCGGCGACGTTGACCGTGCCGAGGAACCCCGCCAGCGAGTTGGAGAGCCCGAGGTCGTCGCGCACCGCGGGGAGCAGCACGCTGTAGGTGAACCTGCCGAACGCCTGCGCGACCGTCGCCGCCAGCGCCACCAGCGCGACGGCGACCCACCCTCTAACGACGTCGCGATCCACCCTGCGCACCCTAGGCGGGGGGGCGACTCCGCGACCGCTGTCCTGACATGGCGACGAACGTGTCTCACACGACGGTCAACTACCTGAACGCCTACGAGCTCTGCGTAGCGACGCAGAACGGGCAGTCCCAACCCAGTGACGAGAAGCCGGCGGTCGGAAGAGCGCGCCCGTGGTCAGCCTCGATGAGCGCCGCTCCCACGCAACCCCGCTACCCGCCGCACCCAGGTGGTTGTCGCAGGACCGACAACCGCGCGGCGCGTTCAGGGCTTGCAGCCCCACGGTCCCCAGCCGCCGCTCCTGTCGTACAGGTCGCGGGCGTACTGGGCGTTGTAGTAGGCCGTGTAGATCTCGTCGTTCCACGCCTGGCCGGTCACACGCTCGAACGCCGAGCGGTGCGATGACTCGCCGATCTGGAACAGGCCGTGGTAGCCCGCCGGGTTCACCGCATCCGGGTTGCGACTCGACTCGCAGTCGGCGACCGAGACGGCCTGGTCGTAGATGTCCGAGAACCACGCACGGATGGCGTCGTCGACCGACATCTCCGACGGATCACGTTCCGGCGGGGGCGTCGGCTCGAGCTCGAGGAACCGTCCGAGGAACGACGCCATCTGGGAACGCTTCGTCGTCGCGTCCGGGCAGAAGCGCGTGTTGTCCGGCGGGTTGCAGCCGGACGTGATCCCTGCGGCCGCGATCGCGTCGATGTCGTCCTCGAAGACGCTGTCCTCGTCGTCGGAGAAGCGGTTCTCGTCCGATGCTGGCAACTCGCCTGCGCGACGCAGGAACGCGGCCATCTCGCCGCGGGTCACGTGGGCGTCCGGGCAGAACCCGGTGCCGTCACCACACCCATGCGTGATGCCGGCGTCGGCGAGCGCGTTGATGTCTGCCTCGAACAGGTGGCCGGCATCATCGGTGAAGTAGTCGGTGCTCGACGCCGGCAGGCTGAGCGCACGAGTGAGGAACGCCGCCATCTGTCCGCGGGTCACCTCGTCGGGCGGGCAGTACCGGCCGTCTGCGCAGCCGCGTGTGATCTCCTCACGCACCAGGGCCTCGATGTATCCCTCGTGGACGCTGCCGTCGTCATCGAGGAACGTCCCGCCCGGCGGGAGCTCCTCAGCGAAGGCACTGGCGACGCCAAGGGCCGGCGTGACAACGAGCCCGAGCGCAAGGAGCAGTGCGACCAACAGTTTCGAGCGGACGATGGGTGAGGACCCTCGAGCGGCGGCGGGTGGTCGATCCGGCCGGGCAGGGTAGAAGCCGAGCGGCGAGACGCCAACCGAGTGCATCGTCCGCGCGCAGGGCCAGCGACTCGCTGCTGAGTCATCCGATCCGCCGACCCGCAGCCCCGCCCACGCGCGCTCCATAGGATGAAACGGCCAGACAGGGGGCCGACATGGCGGTACTACAGATCACGACGCAGACCGAGTCGCGCTACCTCGTCGGCCCCTCGCCCTCGATACCGGGGCACGTCCGGATCGCTCGCCTGGGCGGACGTCCGGTGACGGGCACGCTCGGTCCCGCAGCGTTCGCGACCGATGTCGCAACCGCCGAGCTCGTCATCGAGGGCGGCGAGTTGCGGCTGCGGTGGACCGAGGACGAGGCGACGATTCGCACCTCCCCGATCGAGGATGTCAGCACGTGGACGTCACCGGACGTGG
>CAZSQF010000318.1:0-3491 GCA_964608935.1 uncultured Actinomycetota bacterium
ACGTCTGCGGCTCGTGCAGGTGCTGACCGAGCTGTACGGGTGGACCGCGGCCATGCGCGAGGAGGTGTCGGGGCGCGTCCGCGAGCTCGCCCGCGATGGCGGCGGAGGCTCAGAGCTCGTCCCGCTGTGGTGGTCGCTGTGGTCGACGATGATGACCCGTGGCGACCTGCAGGCGAGTCGGGAACTGGCGGACGAACTGCTCGGCCATGCCGCCGACGACCCGGCCAGCCTGGTCGCCGGCCACGTTGCGATCGCCTACACGGCCCTGTTCGCGGGCGCCGACCTCAAGACGGTGCTCGGACGCCTCGAGCTCGCGGGGGCGGCGGAGGCCGTAGCCGATCCGGCATCGCTGGCGCTCACACCCGAGCACCTCGGTGTGTCGCGGCGGGTCAACCTGGTCATGGCGCACGCTCTTGTGGGCGACGCCGTGGACGCGGTGGCCGCCTGCGACGAGCTGGTGGCCTACGCCCAACGCACGGGGGGAACCTTCCAGGCGGCCTACGCCCGCCTGTTCGCCGCCTGGGGGATGGCCGCGATCAACCGGGCCGAGGAGGCGCTCGAGCACGCCACGGTCGGCCTGGCACGGTCCGAGGAGGCGCGCCTCGGGTACGTCGCCCACTCATCACGCCGATCCACGGCTGGGCGTCCGCCCGCTGTGGTGGGGACCCCAGGGAGCAGGCGGTGCGCATCGGGGCCTCGATCGACGCCCTCCAGACCGCTGGTCAGTCCCATGCCATCGCCAACTGGCTCCTGCTCCAGGCCGAGGTCCTCGCGATGTGCGACGACCTCACCGAGGCGAAGCTCGTGCTCGACCGCGCGGAGACGCTCAGCCGTGCCATCGGTGAGGTCGTGTACGACCCGCAGATCCGGCGCATACGGGAGTTGATCAGCCGCACCGTGCCACCGGGTACGCACCCGGGGTGAGCGGCACCGGCCCGAGCGAGTGGCTGGCCATGAGCGACCTGATCCCGGAGGTTGGTCGTCCGTAGCCGAGCGATTCTGGCCTGCTCGATCTTGTGGGCCAGGTAGAGCGTGGCCCGCTTGCCGCTTCATTTCGTCGCCTCAGGTGCCGATGTTCAGGTAGGCGCAAGAAACGGTTCGGCCATCTGTTCGCCCGAAGGCCGCACCAGGATGACGTGGTGGCGATGTGGCTGCTCTCCGCCGGGAGCCTCCGATGCAGACGGCCGACCGGTCGCAGACGCGCCCAACGAGGACGAGATGCCTAGCCATGCTGTTGATAGAGCCAACGTCGGTATTGGGCCGCAGCATGGATCGTCGGAGCTGATCGACACCGTCCGGCGTCGCGCCTACCTGCTCGTGCCAGGCCTACTCATCGCCCTGCTTGTGACGATCCTGGTGATCGACGGGCTCAGAACGCCGTACTGGGGGCCCGCCTACCCGGCCCTCATCGGGCTCCTCGCCGCAATGTTCGTCGGCGTCTGGCGGCGATGGCTGTCGCTGTGGGGTTTCGAGGTTGCCCTGCTGGCGCTGGTCGTTACGGCGCTGTTGGGCTTCCTGGCTACGTGGCGTGTGGCGCCGGCCTACGTAGCCGCGGAAGCGACGGACATCTTCCTCGTGATGCTGTGGTCGGGGTTGGTGTTTCCCTTGGCTTTCCTCGTACTTGGGACTCGCCGCGGCCTGCAGGCTTCTGTCGCCTTCTACGCGGCCTTCGTGGTGGTGGCCGCTCCTCCCATCATCACAGGCATCCCTGGTGATACGCACCTCGATTCGGCGGAAACCCATATCAGCTTGGCGGTCTTCTTCGCGGTGATGATTCTGCTGCTGTGGGTCCTCGCCTCCCGGCTGGAAGCCCTCGCTTTGGCTCGTGCGGCGGCGCGACTGTTCGCGAGCCAGGCGGGCACCGACGCGCTGACCGGGCTGCCCAATCGTCGTCAGCTCGATGACCAGCTCGACCGGGACATCGCTCGTGCTCATCGTCATCGAGAGCCGCTCTCCGTGCTCCTCGTCGACATCGACCGGTTCAAGGCCGTCAATGACCGGCACGGCCACCGAGCCGGCGACCGCGCATTGCGCGATCTTGCTTCCCGGCTGTCCGACACCGTGCGAGGTGGTGATCTCGCCGGACGCTGGGGCGGGGAGGAGTTCCTCGTGATCGCTCCGAACACGGGCCAGGATGCAGCTCTCGAACTCGCAGAGCGCTGTCGCGCCGCAATCGCGGAGGCACCCCTCGCAAGCGTCGGCACGCTGACGGCCAGCTTCGGCGTGGCCACACTCATGGAGCATGAGGACGCTCGATCCCTCGTACACCGTGCTGACACCGCGCTCTATGGGGCGAAGGACGGCGGCCGCGATGCTGTGGTCGGAAACCTGGACCCCGTGGCATAGCGACTCCTGGATGCTTCCACGTGCCCCGGCCGACCCACACCTATGCCGGGAGACCAGTTTCACGCGGCGTACGACTCCAGATGATCACGGCGATGCGCTTCGCAAGACGTCCGATATACGCGGGGATGCCACCTTTGGAGCTTCTCCTCGGCATCGTCCTCGTGGACGAGCGCGCCGTCGCTGGTGTTTCCCCGGGTGCATCGACGGTCAGGTCGCTGCGGTCTCGACAAGGTGATCGAGGTAGCGGGTCCAGCCCTCACGGTGCAGCCCCATCGCCTCTGCATCGGGCAGGCCGCTGTGGACGAGCCGCACGAGTGTCCCCTCCCCATCCGCGCGGAAGGTGACCTCGACCCGTGACGAACCCGGCGGCACCATCGGGTTGCCCTCCCATCCCCAGGTGAACACGATGCGTTCGGGTGGCTCGACCTCGACGAACTCGCCCCGCGCGACCGACCCTTCGATGACGTGGACGCGGTAGATCCCACCAGGGCGCGCGTCGAGGTCGGCGTCGTTGCCCATCCACTGTGTGTAGCGCTCGGGGTCGGTGAAGTAGGCGAAGACGACCTCGCGTGGGGCGCGGATGCGCCGCTCGAGGGTGACCACGTCGCCAGCTGTGTCAGCCTCCCCGTTCATCGCGGTCCTTGCTCGGCTTCGCTGTCCGCCAGCGCAGCCAGCCGGTCGAGGTCGTCCGCCCACATCTGCTCGAGCATGGTCGCGAGCGGCCCCAGCGCATCGCGGTCGGCGCGGTAGAGCCGCTGGCGGCCCTCACGCCGCTCGATGACCAGGCCCGCTTCCTTCAGCACCCTGAGGTGCTGCGAGATGGCTGGCCACGTCACCTCCTCAAAACGCCCTGCCAGGTCGCCCGCCGCGAGCTCGTCGTCCCACACCAGGTGCAGGATGCGGCGACGGCGGGGCGAAGCGACCGCGTCGAAGACGGCTTGGGCCCGGTCGACCACCACACACCTCCTGAGACTTGACGATACTTAAGATACCAATTAACTTCTATCCAGCCTATACCGAAGCGATCACTTAATTAATTTCGATTCGATCACCATCGAGGGGATCATGAGCCGCTCACTGTTCGTCACCGTCGACATCGACGCCGACCCCGACACCGTCTTCCAGGCGATCGCCAGCAGCGACGG
>CAZSQF010000319.1:0-3486 GCA_964608935.1 uncultured Actinomycetota bacterium
CCGATGTCCCCTACGGTCGCGGCGAAACCGTCGGGAGAGGTGGCGCCATGTACCCGGACCGGTTCGACTACCTCGCACCAGGCACGCTGGAGGAGACGCTCGACGTCCTCGCCGAGCGAGGTGACGACGTCAAGGTCCTCGCCGGCGGCCAGAGCCTGATCCCGCTCATGAAGCTGCGCTTCGCCCGTCCCGAGACGCTGGTCGACATCAACCGCCTGCCCGACCTCGACGCCATCGAGGTCGCAAACGGCCATGTCCGCGTCCAGGCGCTCGCCCGGCACAACGACATCGTCGGCTCGGAGGTCATCCGCAGCGAGAACCACATCATGGCCGCCGCGGCGCCCTGGGTCGCCGACCCGCTGGTTCGCAACCGCGGCACGCTGTGCGGCTCGCTGGCGCACCATGACCCGGAGGGCGACTGGGCATCGGTGCTGCTCGCCTGCGGCGCCGACGTCGTGTGCGAGTCCCGCGACGGCGGCCAACGGACGGTGCCGATCGAGGACTTCCTCACCGGCATGTTCGAGACCGCGCTCGAGCCGACCGAGCTGCTGGTCGAGGTCCGCGTCCCCCGCTACTCGCGCGGCGGTGGCGACTACCAGAAGCTCGAGCGCAAGGTCGGGGACTACGCCACGGTCGGCGTCGCCGCCCACCTCGAGCTGGCCGACGACGGGACCATCGCCCGGGCCGGGATCGCGCTCACGTCGGTCCACCCGCACAACCTCAAGGTCACCGACGCCGAGGCGCTGCTCGTCGGCAACGCGCCGAGCGACGAGCTGTTCGCCGAGGCAGCACGTGCCGCGGCGCAGGCGTGCGAGCCGAGCTCCGACGTCCGGGGCTCGGCCGAGTTCAAGCGCGGGGTCGTCGACACCTTCGCCCGGCGGGCGCTGGCGAACGCGGCTGCCGCGGCACAGGCCGGATGACACCCACCACCTGCAAGCGTTGCGATCAGGGAGCATCCACGTGGAGATCACCGTCAGCGTCAACGGCGAGTCGCGCACGGTCGACGTCGAGCCCCGCATCCTGCTCGTCGACCTGATCCGGACCCACCTCGGGCTCACCGGCACGCACATCGGCTGCGACACGACCTCCTGCGGGGCGTGCACCGTGCTGGTCGACGGCGTCCCGGTGAAGTCCTGCACGTTGTTCGGGGTCCAGGCCGACGGCGCCGAGGTCACCACCGTCGAAGGGCTGGCGAACGGCCAGCTGCATCCGATCCAGGAGGCGTTCAAGGAGGAGCACGGGTTGCAGTGCGGCTTCTGCACGCCGGGGATGATGCTCGTCGGCAAGTCGATCATCGACCACGACCCGGACCCCGACGAGGACACCATCCGCTGGGAGATCAGCGGCAACCTGTGCCGTTGCACCGGCTACATCAACATCGTCAAGGCGATCCAGGCGGCCGCGGAGCGCCAGCGCAGCGGCGCGGACGCATCCGCCTGACACGCGACCCGGAGGAGCCAGGATGTCGGTCACCGAGCACGTGCCTACCACCACCTTCGAGGTCGGAGGGCTCGGCCACAGCGTCAAGCGGGTCGAGGACGACCGCTTCATCCGTGGCCGGGGCAACTACGTCGACGACATCAGCCTGCCCGGCATGCTCTACATGGCGCTGGTGCGCTCCCCGATGGCGCATGCGGAGATCAACGGCATCGACGCGTCCGAGGCCGAGGCGCTCGACGGGGTCGTCGCGGTCGTGACCGGTGCGGCGCTGGCCGAGCACGGGCTGGCGTGGATGCCGACCCTGTCGGGCGACACCCAGGCGGTGCTCGCGACCGACAAGGTCCGCTTCCAGGGACAGGAGGTGGCCGCGGTCATCGCCACCGACCCCTACGTCGCCGCCGACGCGGTCGAGCTGGTCGAGGTCGACTACGCGCCGCTCCAGGCGATCACGAACCCGCAGCAGGGCCTCGAGCCCGACGCACCGGTGATCCGCACCGACAAGGAGATGTCCGACAACGTCTGCTACGAGTGGGAGGCCGGGGACCAGCTGCTCACCGAGGACCGGTTCAACCAGGCCGACAAGATCGTCACGCTCGACACCCACTACCCGCGGTCGCACCCGGCACCGCTGGAGACCTGCGGCTGCGTCGCCGACGTCGACCCCGGCACGGGCCAGGTCACGATCTACATGACCTCGCAGGCCCCGCACGCGCACCGGACGCTGTTCGCGCTGGTGGCCGGGCTGCCGGAGCACAAGATTCGGATCGTGTCACCGGACATCGGAGGCGGGTTCGGCAACAAGGTGCCGATCTACCCCGGCTACGTCGTGGCGACGGCGGCGTCGCTGTTGATCGGCAAGCCGGTCAAGTGGATCGAGACCCGCAGCGAGAACCTCATCTCGACCGGCTTCGCCCGCGACTACCACATGCACGGCGAGCTCGCCCTGAAGAACGACGGCACCATCCTGGGCCTGAAGGTCGACATGCTCTCGGACCAGGGTGCCTTCTTCGCCGACGCGCAGCCGTCGAAGTTCCGTGCCGGGCTGTTCCACATCGTGTCCGGCAGCTACGACTTCGACGCGTGCCACGTCACCACCAAGGGCGTCTACACGAACAAGGCCCCGGGCGGGGTCGCCTACCGCTGCTCGTTCCGCGTCACCGAGGCGAGCTACCTCATCGAGCGGCTGGTCCAGAACGCCGCATACGAGCTCGGGATGGACCCGGCCGAGATCCGGTTCAAGAACTTCATCCAGCCCGACCAGTTCCCCTACAACTCGCCGACCGGGTTCGTCTACGACTCGGGCGACTACCCGACCGCACTCCGACAGGCGCTCGACGCGGTCGGCTACGACGACCTGCGTCGCGAGCAGGAGCAGGCTCGCGAACAGGGCCGGCTGCTCGGCATCGGGATCGCCTCGTTCACCGAGGTGGTGGGCGCCGGCAAGGGCTCGGACTTCGACATCGCTGGGCTGCGCATGTTCGATTCGGCCGAGCTGCGCATCCACCCGACCGGCAAGGCGATCCTCAAGATCGGCGTGCAGACCCAGGGCCAGGGCCACGAGACGACCTTCGCCCAGATCGTCGCCGAGGAGCTCGGCATCCCCTCCAGCGACGTCAAGGTCGAGCACGGCGACACCGACACCACCCCGTTCGGGTTGGGCACCTACGCGTCGCGATCGACGCCGACCGCCGGCGCGGCGACGTCGATGATCTCGCGCAAGATCCTCGCCAAGGGCAAGCGCATCGCCGCCCACCTGCTCGAGGCGGCCGAACAGGACATCGAGTTCGAAACCGGCACCTTCACCGTGAAGGGCTCGCCGGACGCGTCCGTGTCGATCCAGGACGTCGCGTTCGCGGCCTACACGAACATCCCCGACGACCTCGAGGCGGGGCTCGAGGGCGTCCACTACTACGACCCGCCGAACATGACCTACCCGTTCGGGTCGTACGTCGTGGTCGTCGAGGTCGATCCCGACACCGGCCAGTGGAAGGTCGACCGGATGGTCGCGGTCGACGACTGCGGCGTGCGCATCAACCCGATGATCGT
>CAZSQF010000320.1:0-3476 GCA_964608935.1 uncultured Actinomycetota bacterium
CCCGCTTGAGAAGGCGCCGATGTTCCTCCTCTGCCGACCAACCGTGCTGCGCGGCACGCGGGGGCGGAGTCGGCGAGGGCGACCGCGTCCCCGCCAACGGAAGCAGTGACACCGGTGGCGTCCCGTGCCGCATGACCTGTCGGCACAAGGCCGTTGACGAATCCCCCGCGACGGAATAGACCTCGAGGACGCCGAGCATCGAGACAAGGCATGCCGAAGTACCTGTTCCGGATCCGCTACGACAGCACTGGTGCACAAGCCATCATCGACAAGGGCGGGACCGCCCGCGTCGAGATGGCGGAGCAGCTCTCGGAGAGCCTCGGTGGCTCGCTCGAGGCGATGTACTTCGCCTTCGGAACCGACGACGCGATCGCGATCGCCGACCTGCCCAGCAACGAGGCAGCAGCTGCCGTCGCGTTGACCGTCGGCTCGGGCAGCGTCAGCCTGGAGACAACGGTGTTGCTGACCGCGGAGGAGATCGACGCCGCTGCCAAGCTCTCGCCGAGCTACTCGCCACCCGGGAGCTGACCGAAGGTCGAGGCACTGCTTGCCCCTGAGGGGAGCCTCTCTGGCGACGAGGCGGACCGCGTGCCGGACACGATCGAGGAGCTGAGGTCTTCGTGGCAACCAGCCTCGCAGTCGTCGACCCGCCTCCCGCTGTTCAGGCTGCGGCGCAGCGGTGGGCGGCCTCGCGCAGGCGGACCTGGCGCGGGTCGTCGGTCTGGTAGTAGTCGAGCCGGTTCATCGCGTAGCCGAAGCCGAGACCGGTGGCGGGATCGGCGAACCCGATCGAGCCACCCGCGCCGGGCGTGCCGAAGGCCTGCTCGGAACCGAAGGCGAACGTCGGCCAGGGCTTGCAGAAGCCCAGCGAGAACCGCGTCGGCTCACGCAGGACGAGGTCATGCAGGCCGTCGGTCGGGTCGGGTGCCGGCTCCTGCAGCGCCGTCAGCGTCTGCTCGGTGAGCTCGAGCACGCCCCCGCCGCGTGCGAACTCGCCGTACGCCTTGGCGATCGCTCGGACCTCGCCGGTGCCGTTGGCTGCCGCCAGCTCGATGCGGCGCATCGCCTCGTCGTTGTAGCGCGCCGGCATCCCCAGCACCTTGGGGTTGGCGAAGGTCCGCGCCGTGATCGAACGCGGGTTGAGGAAGCCGACGACGAACGCACGCGGCAGCTTGGAGAGGTTGACCAGCATCCGCAGCCGGTACCAGTCCGCCTGGATCGCCGAGATCCGATCACGGTCCACCTCCTCGGGCAGGCCGATGTGGAACTCGAGGTCCAGGGGCACCGCCACCTCGTCGCGGAAGTACTGGCCGAGCGTGCGCGACTGCGGATCCACGCGCCGGATCAGTTCCGACTCGTAGAACCCCAGGCTCAGCCCGTGGTAGCCGTGCTTGGTGCCTGGCTCCCACGCCGGCGCCTGCTTGGCGATCGCGGCAGCCACCGCGTCGGGATCCGCCAGCGCCTCCAGGTCCAGGGGCTCGTCGATCGCCGGCAATCCCGCCTGGTGCGACAGCAGCTGCCGGATCGTGATGTCCTGCTTGCCGGCCTGGCCGAACTCCGGCCAGTGCTGCACGACCCGGTCGTCGTAGTCGAACAGCCCACGGGAGTGCGCCACTGCGACCGCCAACGACGACATCCCCTTGGTGGTGGAGAACACCGTGACCAGCGTGTCCTCCTCCCACGGCAGCCCACGACGTGGATCGCGGACCCCGCCCCACAGATCCACGACCTTGCGCGCACCGACGTACACCGCGCACGCCGCACCGACCTCCTCGCCAGCCGTGAAGTTGGCCCGGAACGCATCCGCAACCGGCCCCCAGCCGTCCTCGACCCCACCCGCAACCTTGTCCATGCCGCTCCGCTTCACGTCCGTCATGCGGCGACCATCGCGACCAACGCCAGCGCGGGCAGGAGTCCCTGGATCGCGGCGGCGCGACCCATGCGGCGGGCCGATGCCAGCAGGACCAGCGACGCACCGACCATGAACAGGCACCCGAACGCGACCAGGGCCCAGTCCCGTCCCACCTCGTTGCCAGCTGCCAGGACCACACCGACGATCGTGCCGGCCGCGAGGAACAGGTTGTAGAAGCCCTGGTTGAACGCGAACAGCCGTTGCAGCTCAGCTTCCTCCCGGCTCGAGGCGCCGAACCTGCGATACACGTCCTCGCGCATGAACAGCACGCTCTCCATCACGAAGATCAGCACATGCACGACGGCGGCAACGCTGGCCAGGGACAGGCTTGCCGTGGTCACAGCGACACCTCCACATCGGTAATCTCAACACTTGTTGGATTAATCTAACACATGTTGCCTTCCTGTCAATCGTGCGCCACGATCACCACCATGGACGCCCAGGACGTGACCCCACGCGAGCCCACCCAGGAGCGCAGTCGTCGCACCGTGCGCCGACTGCTGCGCGAAGCGGATCGACTCCTGCCGGAGATGGGCATCACCGAGTTCTCGATGATCACGCTGGCCGAGGACGCGGGCGTGAACCGGGCAACGGCCTACCGCTACTTCCCCACCAAGTACGCAGTGTTCAACGCGCTGGCCGAGCAGTACCTCGATGGCTACCTCGCCCTCGTGCGTACGGAGGTGGCGCCCGCCAGCGACGAGGGGTGGCGCGCCACGATCGGACGGCTCATCGAGCTGACCGGCGTGCTCTACCAGCGCGAGCCGACCGCGCGCCTGCTCTTCCTCGGTGGAGGTGTCTCACAAGAGATCGACACGGCCCACCACCAGATGCACAACCAGCGAGTGGCAGCCCTGATGCGAGAACTCGTGGAGGCAGATCCCGCCGCCCCTGGGCTCCGCGACGACCCCGACCCGTACCTGCTGGTCGTGGAGGCAGTGATCGCCGTGCTGGCGACGTCGCATCGCATGCACGGCAGCATCGTCGCGAGCTACACCGGTGAGGCCACGGCACTCGCCGTCGCCTACCTCGAGGCGTGCCAACGCTCCTGACCACCGGAGTGCTTGGGCGTCGTCTGGCGCATGCAACGGTGGGCTTGAGGGACCACCTCCGCATCCGTCGACATCAACCCCGCCCGGTGATGTGCCGATGCATGGTGAACAGGCGTGCGCGGCTGCTCCAGGACACGAATCCACCCATCAGCAGATTCGTGTCAACCAAACGGGGGAGCAGATTGTTGTTCCTGACAAGCGCCCCCCGAGCATCCGACACCCACAGCACCGCGCAAGGCGAGCGACGATGACCTTCGAGGACGCGTTCCGGAGCCACTACACCTCCGTGGTGGCCTCCTCATGGGCCATCTGCCGCAACCGGCAGACAGCCGAGGAACTGGCGCAGGAAGCGTTTGCCCGCGCCTACCGGCGTTGGCAGAAGCTCGACGACGGCGGCTACGCCGTCCCGTGGCTGCATCGCGTGGTGATGAACCTGACGCTCAACCACATCAAGCGCCGCAACCGCGGATCCGTGCTCGAGCGACTCCACGCCCCCCGGCCAGCCGACCCCT
>CAZSQF010000321.1:0-3468 GCA_964608935.1 uncultured Actinomycetota bacterium
GTGAACTTCGGGTTGAGCCGTTGCATGACGCGACGTGTGGCGTCCTCCATCGCGCTCATGTCGAGGTTGCCGGACCGCGTGAGGATCTCGCGTCCGAGGAAGATGTTCCCGGGGGCGTCGATGTTCTCCGCCAGCGCCAACGTCTGGTAGATCGTCTCGATCCCGTGACGCTTGGCGTCACGGGGATGGTCGATGTGGACCTGCTTTCCGTCGACGTAGAACTCACCGGCGTCGGGCCGTTGGGCGCCCGCAAGGGTCTTGATGAGGGTGGTCTTGCCGGCGCCGTTGCCACCCACCAGTGCGTGCACCTCGCCGGGCTGCAGGTCGATGCTGACGCCGTCCACGGCCTTGACGCCGCCGAAGGACACGTGGACGTCCCGCATGGCGGCGAGGGGGGTCTGCTCGGCGGTGTCGGTCGGCATGGTCACTTGGCCCTCCGTCGATAGAGGGTGTCGAGCGTCACGGCGATCACGAGCACGATGCCGACGACGATGTTCTGGAGCGGGGCGTCGACCCCCATCAGCACCATGCCCGACTGGAGGGACTGCATGACGAGGGCGCCGAGGATCGCACCCGAGATGGTGCCCACCCCGCCCGACAGCGAGGTGCCACCGATGACCGCGGCGGCGATGACGTACAGCTCCTGGAGCTGACCCATACCGCTGACGGCGGCATTGAGCCGGGCGGTCTGGACCGCGGCGGCCACGCCCACGAGTACCCCCATGAGCGTGAACACCTTCACCGTCGTGAGCTTCGTGTTGATGCCGGCGAGCGAGGCCGCCTCCGGGTTGCCGCCGATGGCGTAGACGTAGCGGCCGAAGCGCCGGCGGGTTGCGAGGAAGGTCATGATCAGCGCTATGCCGAGTGCGATCAACACCGGGTAGGCCAGGCCCATGGAGATGTTGAGCCCGCCCTCGGGCCAGGCGATGCCCTGCTCCTCCGCCCACCGGCGGGCCAGCGCCTCCGGCATGTAGTAGCGGTTGAGCACCGCGACGCCGCCGAGCACCGCGGTACAGCCGCCCACCCCGCGGACCACCTCCGCCCACAGGGGGCGCAGCCGGAAGCCGAAGCGTCGCCGTTGGCGCCGGCTTATGACGATCATCGCGACGATGCCCGCGCACGCGAGGATCCCCACCAGCCAGCTGAGCCCGCCACCGATGGCCCCGTCGGCGCCGCCCCCGATGAGGCGGAACGTGGAGTCCATCGGGGCGACGGTCTGGCCACCGGAGATCACGAACGCGACGCCCCGCCACACGAGCAGGCCGCCGAGCGTCACGATGAACGCCGGCACGCCGACGTAGGCGATGACGACCCCTTGGAGGGCGCCGAGCGCCCCGCCGAGCACGATGCCGGCCAGCAGCGCCAGGACCCAGGTCGCCGGATGGTCGAAGCCGAGGAAGGAGGGCAGGATCTGCGCCTGGAGCAGGGCCACCGCCATGCCGACCGCCGCCAGCATCGACCCCACCGAGAGATCGATGTTGCGTGACACGATCACCAGCACCATGCCGGTGGCCATGATCGCGACGGCGGCGAACTGCACCGACAGGTTCCACAGGTTGCGTGGCGTCAGGAAGGTGCCGCCCGACATGACGTGGAAGCTGATCCAGATGACCGCCAGGGCGCCGAGCATGCCCAACAGGCGCGTGTCGAACTCCGCGCGTTTGAGCAGTCGGCCGAGCGAGGTCCGGCTCTTGGGCGTCTCGAGGACCTCGGGCGCGAGCGGCGTCTCGGTGTCGGTCATGACCTCACCCCGGAGCGTGGGTGGGGGGTGTGCCCCGGCCGTCACGGCCCGGGGCACACCCCGTTCGTGCACCCGTCAACGTGGCCAGAAGTCTACGGGCAAACGTCCACGCGTCCCGAGGGAACGCCCTGGCACAGCTCGTCCGTGCCGATCCAGCCGGCGTCGACCACGATGTCGAGGTTGTCCTCGGTGATCGGGATGGGCTCGAGCAGGATGGACACGAGCTCGTTGCCGCCCGGTGATTCGAAGATCACGGTGCCGGAGACGTCCGCGAGCGGCGTGCCCTGGGCGAGCTCCACGGCAGCCTGCCCGGCGCGGTAGCCGAGGTCACGGGCGTCCTTCCAGACCGACACGGCCTGGGTGCCGAGGGCGACCCGGTTGAGTGCCGCGCCGTCGCCGTCCTGTCCGGACACCGGGACCTGACCGGCCAGTCCCTGGGCCTCGAGCGCCGCCACGACCCCGCCGGCGGTGCCGTCATTGGACGCCACGACCGCATCGACGTCGTTGTTGTTGTCGGTGAGGAACTGCTCCATGTTGCGCTGCGCGATCGCCGGGTCCCAGTTGTCGGTGTAGGACTCACCGACGTTGACGATGGCGCCGGCCTCGACCGCGTCCTCGAGCACCTCCGCCTGGCCGCCGCGCAGGAAGTCGGCGTTGGCGTCGGCGGCGTTGCCCTTGATGAAGACGTAGTTGCCCTCGGGGACCAGGTCGTAGATCACCTGGGCCTGCATCCGGCCCACCTCGACGTTGTCGAAGGTGATGTACAGCGCGTCCGGGTCCTCGATCAGCCGGTCGTAGGCGATCACCGGGACGCCCTGCTCGAGGGCGCTCTGGACCGCGGGCAGAATCGCGGTGCCGTCCTGGGCGAGGATGATCAACGCGTCCGCGCCCTGGGCGATCAGGTTCTCCACGTCGTCGATCTGCTGCTCGGCGGAGGAGCCGGCGTCGGTCGAGATGTACTGTGCGCCGGACTCGTCGAGGGCCTGCTGGATGGCCGGCTCGTCCCAGTTGGCCCAGCGCTCCTCCTGGAAGTTGTTCCACGACACCCCGATGACGAGGTCGCTGTCGTCGGCCGCGTCATCGTCCGCATCCGCCGCGGGGTCGGTGCCCGGGTCGTCCGACCCGCCGCCGCAGGCTGCGAGCAACAGCGCCAGAAGCGCGATCCATACGAACTTCTTCGATCTTGACCGAGATCTTGACATTGGCTCACTCCTCGTTGCGGTGGCAGCCTGGAACGGAAGCGCCCTCGGGCCACCGGGCTGCACGCCAAAGGGTCGTTCGGAGCGCGGCTGTCGCCCTCCCACGCGCTCTCCCGTCGGTCCAACGGGACCCCTCACGGAACGAGCACGGCGCAAGCATGGCACAATATGTGGATCGCCGCAATAAATCTGTGATCGGGGTCGTTGGTGCCCGATCCAGTGGCGGGGGAACGCGCTCGACCGGATCGCGCGGTGCCGATATGGTGACTTCATCCACAAATGACTGGCGGGCAACATGTCGGCGGAGCGGTGGCGGCGCGTCGTCGTCGGGATCCTGGCCGGCGCCGTCGTCGCGGGCGGATCCGTGGTCGCCGTCGGTGAGTGGACGGCCGCCTCGTCCTGCGAGCCGACCCCGACGAGCGGCTCTTCGGTCGCCCGGCAGTGGAACGAGGCGGCACTCGACGCCATCCGGCGGGACCTCCCGGCGCCGACCGTGCACGCCCGCAACCTGTTCCACGTCTCGGCCGC
>CAZSQF010000322.1:0-3466 GCA_964608935.1 uncultured Actinomycetota bacterium
CCCACGCGCACAGCTCGCAGCCGATGCACTTCTCCAGCCCGTCGGCGTAGCGGTTGAGCTGGTGCCGCCCGTGGAACCGGGGCGAGACCGGTCGCGGCTTCTCGGGGTACTCGGCGGTCTCGACCGGCCGCAGCATCGCGCGCAGCGGGACCGAGAACCCCCGGCCCAGCACGGTGAAGCGCAGGAACAGCCACACGACGACGACGAGCCCGACGAACGACAGCAGCGTGACGACCGCGGAAGGCATCAGCGCGAGACCTCCTGTTTGTCCTCGTCGCGCTCGGGCGGTGGCGCCGGGGTGCCGGCCGGCGCCTCGCCAGCCCGCTCCCGGGGGGCGAGCAGCAGTGCCCCGAGAAGGATGAGGCCGGCGAGGCCGGCGAGCACGAGCCGGACCTCCACGGTCAGCCCGTCGCCCTCGCGCAGCAGCACGATGCCGGCCGTGACGAGCGTCCACACCAGGCCGACCGGGATGAGCACCTTCCACCCCAGGTCCATGAGCCGGTCGTAACGATGGCGGGGCAGGGCCCCCCGCAGCAGGATGAAGAAGAAGATGAAGGCGCACATCTTCAGGGTGAACCACAGGATCGGCATCACCCACGACACCGTGTCGGGCAGCCCGAAGGTCGGACCGCTCGGGCCGCCGAAGAACAGCGTGACGACCACCGCCGACATGATCACGACCGACATGAACTCGGCCAGCATGAACATGCCGAAGCGCAGGCCGGAGTACTCGGTGTGGAACCCGGCGACGAGCTCGCCCTCGGCCTCGGCGAGGTCGAAGGGGTGCCGGCCGGCCTCGGCCACCATCCCGATCGTGAACACGAGGAAGGCCGGGAACAGCGGGATCGCGTACCAGCCGGGCATGCCGGCGACGAGCCCGTCGCCGGACTGGGCGGCGACGATGTCGGAGATCCGCAACGATCCCGTGTAGATGAACACGCTGGCGACCGCCAGCCCTTGGGCGATCTCGTAGCTGATCATCTGGGCGCTGGCCCGGACCCCGCCCATCAGCGGATAGGGGGAGCGCGAGGCCCAGCCGGCGAGGAACACGCTGTAGACGTGCAGCGACCCCATGGCGAGGATCCACAGCGCGCCGATGTGCAGGTCGGCGACCTGGAGCACGAACGTCTCGCCGAACAGGGTCACCTCGCCCCCGATCGGGACCACCGCGATGGCGAGGAAGCCGACGATCACGCCGATGACCGGCGCGACCGTGAAGATCGGCCGGTTCACCATCCCCGGGGTGACGTCCTCCTTGAAGAACATCTTGATGCCGTCGACCAGGGTCTGGAGGATGCCGAACGGCCCGACCCGGTTGGGGCCGAGGCGCGACTGCATCCGGCCGACGATGCGCCGCTCGGCCCAGATCAGCACCGCCGTGGTGACGAGGAAGTAGCCGAAGACGACCACGGCGGTGAGCAGGGGCACCCAGATCGGCTGCTCCATCACGCCACCTCCTCGGCGTCACCGGCGGACGGCCGGACCGTCACCGCGACCCGTCCGTCGGCGTCGGCGAGCGCCCAGGCCGGCGTGTCGGTGGAGTTGGCGGGTAGGACCACGACGCCGGGCACGACGTCGGGGCCGACCCGCGCCGGCAGGGTGAGCGTGCCCGTGTCCGCGGCGACCTCGACCGCGGCGCCGTCGGAGATTCCGAGCCGGTCGGCGTCGTCGGGGTGCAGCAGCACCTCGGGCGGGCGGGCCGTGGCGTTGAGGTCGTCGGCCCCCGCCAGCATCGTGCCGCGGTCGAGCAGCAGTGGGCGCACGATCGCGTCGAGGTGCTCGTCGTCGGGATGCGAGGCCGGCGCCTCCACGGTCGGGAACGCGTGCGGCTGCGCCCGCCGACCGAGCCGCGCGATCTCGCCGCGAAGCCCATCGAGGTCGTTGGACCCGAGGTCGTGCCCGAGCAGCGCGGCGAGCTGCCGGACGATCTCCCAGTCCGCCTGCACGAGGTCGGGGGCGTCGACCGCACGGGCGAAGCGCTGGGTGCGGCCCTCCCAGTTCGTGTAGGAGCCGGCGCGCTCCTGGGTGCCGGCGGCCGGCAGGACCACGTCGGCGAACCCGGTCACGGTGTCGGTCAGCGCGAGGTCCTGGCAGATCACGGTGCCGACCCGGTCCAACGCCCGTCGGGCGAGCTCGGGCGACGCGCTGTCGCGCACGAGGTCGATGCCGATGAGATGGAGCACGTCGATCTCGCCGGCGGCGGCGGCCGTCAGCACCGCATGCAGGTCGCGGCCGCGCTCCGACGGCAGCTCTCGGCCCCACACGGCCTCGACCTCGGCGCGGTCGTCGGCGTCGTCGAGGCGACGGCCGCCCGGCAGCGCGCCGGCGACGAGCCCCGCCTCGAGCGCGCCGCGGGCGCCGGCGCGGCGGGGCACATGGGCGTAGCGCCCGTCGACCTCGGCGGCCAGCGCGGCGGCAGCGGTCACGCTGCCGGCGCCGGCGCGCTCGCCTACGAGCACGACCGGGCGGTCGGCGTCCCGCAGCGCGCCGGCGACCACGTCCGGGAGCTCGGCCAGGGCCGCCGCCTCGGCGCCCGGACGCGTCGGCACGTGCCGCCACGCGAGCCCGGCGAGCGAGCCGAGGTGCGGGCCGACGACCACGATCCTGGCCGACGCGTTGCGCCAGGCCTTGCGCAGCCGCAGGTGGAGGATCGGCACCTCCTCCTCGGGGTCGAGACCGGCGACCACGATCACCGGCGCGGCCTCCACGTCGGCGTAGGTGGCGGTGTCACGACCGACCATCGCGGTGAGCTCGTCGGTCTCGCTTGCCGGCGCGAAGCGCGTCCTGGCGTCGACGTCGTCGCTGCCGAGGACCGTGCGGACGTACTTGGCGACCGCATAGGCGTCCTCGTCGGCGAGCCGCGACCCGGTCAGGACCGCGACGCGTCCGGGCCCCGCCGCACCGGCGGCCTGCACCGCCGAGGCCGCCGCGGTCAGGGCCTCGGCCCACGACGCGGGCGTGAGGTCGTCGCCGTCGCGCAGCCGGGGGTCGGTGACCCGACCGGCCGCGGTGAGGTGGTGGAACCCGAACCGTCCCTTGTCGCAGTTCCAGGCCTCGTTGACGGCCATGTTGGTGCGTGCGAGCTGGCGCTGGATGTCGCCCCGGCGCGACTGGACCGTCAGGGTGCAGCCGGCCGAGCAGTGGTTGCACACGCTCGGTGTGGTCACGACGTCGAACGGCCGTGCCTTGAAGCGGTACGAGGTGGACGTCAGCGCCCCGACCGGGCAGATCTGGATGATGTTGCCCGAGAAGTACGACGCGTAGGGGTCGTCCTCGTAGCTGGCCACCTGCTCCAGCGCCGAGCGCTCGAACAGCTCGATGAACGGGTCGCCGGAGATCTGCTCGGCGAAGCGGGTGCAGCGGGCGCACAGCACACAGCGCTCACGGTCCAGCAGGATCTGCGAGGAGACGGCCACCGGCTTGTCGTAGCGGCGCTTCTCGTCGACGAAGCGCGAGGTGTTGGCGC
>CAZSQF010000323.1:0-3465 GCA_964608935.1 uncultured Actinomycetota bacterium
GCCAAGATCTCGGCGTCACCCAGTCGGCCGGGCGAACCGGCTCGTGCCTGGACAAGGGCTTGGCTTCACACTGCACCTCCTGGGGATCATGGAGTGCATTCCGGCTTCGGAACGCGGTTGGAGAGCTTGCTTCCCTGCTTCTTGCGGGGAGGGTTGGGGCCGGGCGGCTGGTAGAGCCGCTGGTTCTTGTCGTTGCCTTTGCGCCAGGTGAGCAGGCCGGCGCGGGTCCAGCTCTTGATGGTGGTGGGGTGCACGCCGAGCTGTTCGGCGATCTCGTCGATGGTGAGAAGCCCGGCGGCGCGGAGCCGTTCGTAGTGGCTAGGCAGGCCGTGTGCGCGGCGTAGATCGACCACGATGTGGCGGGTGAATGCGCGGTCCGTGCCGGAGGTGTGTCCGGCGGTGTTGAGCGCTTCGGCGGTCTCGGCGTCGGTGTGGTTGTCGAGGAGCCGGTCGAGCGCGACGAGGGTGTCGGGGTGGGTTTGGCGGGTCTGCCAGCCCGTCGGGGGGATCGGGATGGTGAGGCTGGTGGTCTGCCCACCGCGGAGACGGACGTGAAGGTGGATGGCGTCGGTCTTGTCGAGGGTGACGTCGTCGATGATGAGCCGGATCATCCGTTTGCGTTCTCGCTGGGGGGTGGAGGGGTCGGCCCACAGTCGCGGGAAGTCGGCGGCCAGGGCACGGATCTTGGCCTGCTGCTCGTCGCCGAGAGCGGTGTCGGTCTGCCGGGTCCGGTCGTAGGTGTCTTGGGCGTCGCGCAGGGTCCGAAGCGCGTCGTTCCAGTCGGCTTCGAGGCTGTCAGCGACGAGCCGGTTGTCGGGATCGACCGACAGGTAGCGCCGCCGGGCGGCCTCGGCTCGGTGGCGGGCGCGTTCGACGTGGGAGGCACGTAGCCGGTCGGCTTCGGCGGCGCGTCCGGCGAGTTCGTCTTGGACGCTCAGGGCGACCTCGAGGGTGAGCGGGGTGAGCGTGTCCAGCACGAGCGCGGCGATGGCGGCATCGACACCGGTGCCGGGCACGCCCTGGCAACGCGCGGTGCCGTCCTGGATCGATGCGGACATGCACTGGTAGTCGGGATGTTCCACGCCGCGGCGGGTGTGGTAGCGCACGGTCATCCGCTTGCCGCAGCGGCCGCACACCGCGAGGCCTTGCAGCAGCGCCGGTCCTTCGCGTGCCGGGCCAGCGGTCCGGTCGGTGCCGTGCGCGGCGGCGTTGCCAAGGAGGCGGGTCTGGTTGGTCTCGAAGGTCTCCCAGTCGATGTAGCCGGGGTGGGCGTCGCGGATCAGCGCGGTCCACTGCTCCCGCGGGAGCGTCTCGTAGCTGCGGCTGCCATCGGGGCCGAGACGTTCGCGACGTCGTCCGTAGGCGAACGCGCCGGCGTAGCGGGGGTTGTGCAGGGTGCGCAGGACTCGCCAGTGCTTCAGCGGGGTCCAGGCGAGTTCGCCCTTGTGCGCCCCGGTGCGGATCCGCACGGGGAAGTTCAGCTGCTGATCGGTGAACGTCTTCACGACCATGCGGGCGGAGCCGGTCGCGGCGAAGGTGTCGAACAGCAGCCGGATGGCCTGTTGCACGCCGAGGTCGGGATCGAGCACGACCTGGTCGGCCGGGTCGTAGACCAGCCCGACGGGCAGGGGCAGTTTGAGCTCACCGCGGCGGGCCTTGGACAGCTGCCCGCCGCGCAGCCGGGCACGGATGAAGTGCAGCTCGGCCTCGGACATGGTGCCCTTCAACCCGAGCAACAGCCGGTCGTTGAAGTCGCCCGGGTCATACAGGCCGTCCTCGTCGAGGATCAGGGTGTTCGACAGCGAGCACAGCTCCAGCAGGCGGTGCCAGTCGGCGTTGTTGCGTGCGAGACGGGAGACCTCGAGACCGAGCACGATCCCGGCCCGGCCGATACCGACCTCGGCGACCAGCCGCTGGAACCCCTCCCGGTCCGCGGCCGAGCTGCCGGACTGGCCCTGGTCGCAGTCGATGGTGATGATCTGCTCGGCGGGCCACCCGAGCGCGACCGCACGCTGCCGCAGCGCATACTGGCGGGTCGCGGATTCGGTGTTGTGCACCACCTGCCGCAGGGTCGACTGGCGCACGTAGAGGTAGGCGGTCCGGGCCAGGTGCCCGGCGGTGACCTTCCCGGACGGCTCGACGCTACTCACGTGCATCCTCCTGCGGTCGTGGTGGTGACAGCCAGTGCCATCGCGGCGAGCACCGCCACGAGCTGTTCGGAGCCCGCCGGCACGGCCGTCGCCGCCGGAGGTGACGGGACGGGCGTAGCGACGGCGAGCTGGTGCCAGCTGCCGATCCAGACAGCCAGCCCTTGGCGTTGAAGCAGCGCCCGTCCCCACCGCCATCCGTGTCCGGTGCCGGCCAGCGCATCGCCACGCAGCTGCTCGTAGCGCACCGCCAGGTCGCGACGTTCGTCGGTCGAGGCCGGTTCACCGGCCGCCGCTTTTCGGATGCCGGGCACGCATGATCGCCCGCTCGATCGAACGGGGATGGACACTGACCCCGAACCGCTGATCGATCGACGCGACGAGGTCCCGGGGCCGCAAACTCGGGTCCGCCGCCAGCCGTTCCTCGACGAACGCGACGACCTCGTCGGTCAGCTTGTGGGCGCGGCGGGGCCCGGGCCGCTCGGGCACCAGCCCCGCCAGCCCCTCGGACTCCACCACCCGGGCCGCCTCGTACAACGACGGACGCGAGAACCCGAACGCCTCCGCCGTATGGGTCACCGGCGCCCCCTCGACCTGGACCCGGCGCACCATCTCGTACTTGACCTGCACCAGATCCCGCGGATCGAAGAACTCCGACGACGCGAACACCTCATCGGACACCTGCTCCGGCCGGGGATTGAGGCTGCGCTGCGAACGCAACGCCTCGACCTTCGGGTCCTCCCGCTTGCGTCCTGCCATCCGCGACTCCTCCCAAACTACATCGATGTAAGTCGCATTATGCCGACCTGCGCCGACCTGTCAAGCATCCGATGTCACAGATTGGAAGCGAAACTGGCATTCCTGGTCCATGAAGGTCCGCATGCGTGCCTCCCGAGCAACACCCACGGGCACACAACGGCGTAATGGGTCTTACAACAGCGGCAGAATCTGCCTTACACCTCGTCGGCGAGATCGCCCCGGATCGTCTCGACGAGATCCACGAGCGCTACCAGGTCATCAACCCGGAACGCGCTCCGGCCGGCCGCCACCATGACGAACACGTCCGCAGCCACCGCATCGGTCCAACCGGCCGGCAACGAGCGCACCGTGCCGTCCGCGCCGTAGAAGAAGACCCGGTCCTCACCCCACGTCTGGCGCAGGGCGACGAACACGAACTCCTCACCCGACCACGGATGGAACGGGTGGATCACCCGCACGGTTCGAGCGCCATCCTCGGCATCGGGTGTAGTTGACGACTTCGTCCAACGCCGTCGCCGAGTCGTTCTTCGCCACCCTGAAGGTCGAGCTGATCCACCGG
>CAZSQF010000324.1:0-3453 GCA_964608935.1 uncultured Actinomycetota bacterium
CTCGACGATCGTGCTGGAGGAGGTCCTGCCGGAAGCACTGGGGCCGTCGCGGCGGCTGGCGGTGCCCGTCCTGCCGGCCGGCGAGGCGCTGGAGCACGCGTACACGTTCGTCCCCACGCGACGGGGGGTCTACACGGTGGGGCCGCTCCTCGCGGAGTGGAGCGACCCGTTCGGTCTGACGCGCCGGCACGCGGTGCTGACCGAGGCCGTCGACCTGATCGTGCACCCGGCGGTGGAGACCAGCCGCGACCGCATCAGCAGGCGCGCCTGGCAGGACCCGCCGATCCAGCCGCGCACGTCCCGGCCGTGGCCGTCCGGGTTCGACTTCTACGGCATGCGCGACTACGTCCTCGGCGACGACCCCCGCCGCATCGTGTGGCGCGCCACCGCCCGGACGCTGGACCTCGATGACGGCTCCGACCGCCATCTCGTGTGGGAGGCCGAACAGGGCGTGACCGACGAGGTCAACATCCTCCTCGACTCCTACGGTGAGCACCACGACGGTGGGACCCCCAGCGCCACGTTCGAGACCGCGGTCCGTGCCGCGGCGACGCTGTCCCACGAGCACCTCGACAACGGGTTCTCGGTCTCGCTGTTCACCAACGACGGCCCGGTGAAGCGACACCTCCGCGGTCGACGTCACCGCACGCCGCTGATGGACGAGCTCGCTGCCGTCGCCGAGGGATCGGCGTCCCTGACCGAGGGGGTCGAGCGGCTGTTCGCCGGCGCCGACCGGAACAGCCATGACATCATCATCACCCCGGCGCTCGACGCGCGGTCCGCGTCGCGCCTGCGGCTGATGATGGAGCAGGGCACGTCGATGACGCTCGTGCTCATCGTGACCGCGGACACGGACCCGCTCGTGCTGCACCGCGCGGGGACGCTGGGTTGTCCCGTGGTCGAGCTGGTGCCCGGCCGGCCGTTCGGGCCGGCGTTCCGCCACGTCGTCGGGGTGGGCCGATCATGAGCCTCAGTCCCCCCACGGCCGAGCTCCGTGCGCCCAGTCCCGTCGGCGATGGCGAGGACCCACCGCGCACCGGGCCGCACGACGAGGCGACGCGCACCACCAGCCCGGAGTCGGGTGGGCCGAGGGATACCCGCAGCGTGGGGTTCGTCTGCGGTGCCGCCCTGCTGGCGGGCGCCGCCGCGGGGTGGATGGCCGCCGGGGTCTTCGACGCCACCATCGCGCGGGCCGTCGCCGTGCTCGGGGCGATCCTCGGCGCGGGCCTGGTCGCCCTGTCGCACCGCATCGGGCGGCCCGGAGCGATCCAGTACGCCACCGGACCGGTCGCCGCCCTGGCCGGGGCGCTCGTGATCCTCCCGAACCTCGGCGAAGGCAGCGCCAGCCTCCCCTCCCTCGTCAACAACGCCCTGTTCAGCGGGGGGCTGGGCCAGCCCCCCGTGCCGTTCGACCCCGGCTGGCGCTTCCTGGTCGTGGTGCTGATCACCCTGGTGACGTCGGGCGCGGCCAGCCTCGCCCTGTCGCTCGACCGACCGAACCTCGCCGTCGTGATCCCGGTGCCGATCGTCATCGGTGCGTCCCTGCTCCAGCCGCCCGAGGCCGAGGTCGTGTCCACGGTCGTCGCCGCCGTGCTGGTCGTGGCCGCACTCGCCGTCGCCTACGGCGTGGAGCTGGCAGCCACCGGTGCGACGTCGGGACGGTTCGAGCTCCAGCGACTGTTCCGGGGCGTGGCGGCCCTCGCCGCGCTCGCCCTCGGCCTGGTGGTCCTGGCCAACACGGCAAGCTTCCTCCTGCCCGACCCGTCGACCGCCCAGGTCATCCCGCCGCAACGGCCGCCGGCGTCGCCGCCGCAGGCCGACCGTGAGCTGTTCACCATCGAGGTGGATCGCAAGGTCCCGTGGCGGCTCGGGGTGCTGGACGTGTACGAGGATGGCGCGTGGAAGACGCCGCCGTTCGACCTCTCCCGCTACGCGACGGTGGACGGGGACGTGCCGGGCGCGCCGGGGCCGGACGGCGACGAGCTCACGGCCACGGTCACGATCGCCGACCTGCCCGGCCGCGTCGTGCCGACGCTCGCGGTCCCGCAGGCCATCACCTCGCCCTCCGGTGAGGTGATGATCGACCCGCGGACGGACGCGCTGCGCCTCGGCGACCTCGCCCGCGCAGGGTTCACGTACACCATCACCGCCGCCGCGCCCGCCACGGCCGAGGAACTCGCCGGCTCCCCGCCGCCACCGCCGGAGATGGCGGAGTTCCTCGAGCTCCCGCCACCGCCGCCGGGGGTGGCCGCCCTGCTGGCCGACGCCCCGGACACGAACCTGTTCGAGCGGCTGCAGTTCGTGCGCGAGGCCTACTACGGCGAGGTCGTGGCCGCTGGCGCCGGCGACCCGGTCGACGTGCCGCCGGTCCGGGTCGACGAGATCCTCGACGGCGAGCCGGCCAGCCCCTACGAGATCACCGCCGCCGAGGCCATGCTGGCGCGCTGGGCCGGGGTCCCCAGTCGGATCGGGTACGGCTTCTTCGGCGGCGACGACCTCCCCGACGGGGACGGCTTCTCGGTGAGGCCGATCCACGGATCGTCGTGGATGGAGGTCCACTTCGAGGGTGAGGGGTGGGTCCCGATCGTGGGCAAGCCACAGCGCGCCCGGTCGAGCTTCACCGACAGCGAGAAGAACGAGGACAGCAGCGTGCGCCCGACCGACGAGCTGGCGCTCATCACCTACGTCCCGGTCCGGCTGGAGTCCCTGACGCTGCTGTTCGAGGTGGTGCGGTTCTACCTCGTCCAGGTGGTCCCGGCGCTCCTCCTCCTCGTCGCCCTGCTGGTCTTCTACCCGGTCGGCAACAAGCGGTTCCGGCGCTGGCGACGATCCCGGTGGGCGGGCCGGGCCGGTCCGACCGAGCGCATCGCGGTCGCGTACGCGCAGCTGCGCGACACTGCCTGGGACCTGAACATCGGCCAGCCCAGTGACACGCCGCTCGAGTTCGTCGATCGTCTCGACCATGACGCCGAGCACGAGGAGCTGGCGTGGCTCGTCACCCGTGCCGTGTGGGGTGACCTGTCCCGGGACCTCGGCGACGCGGACGTCCGGGAGGCCGTCGACATGAGCCGGAGCCTCGAGCGCCGCGTGGTCGGCGCCCAGACCGTCGTCTCCCGGTTGCTCGGCGCGGCCTCGCGCGCGTCCCTGCGGGACCCGTGGTCGGACGAGCTCCCCAACGCCTGGTGGGAGCTGCGTCTCGCCGCCCGCCTGCGCCGTCCCGTCGCCGCGTCCACCGCGGGCATCCGCCGCCTGGTGCGCTGGGCCGGCCGCCGACTCGACCCACGGCGGCTGCGCCGGTCGCGGGTCGCGACCACGCCGACGCTGCTCGTGCTGGTGCTCCTCGGCGCCGGCTGCGCCCAGCCGCTGGACCTCACCGCCGCAGCCGACCCGGCCGTCCTGCCCTCGCCGGCCGTGCCCGATGCCATCGGCGACATCACGTTCGAACGCGAACCG
>CAZSQF010000325.1:0-3449 GCA_964608935.1 uncultured Actinomycetota bacterium
GGACGACTTCGCGGCCATCGACCGGCTCCACGTCGTCGACGTGCCCCATCCCGACACGTAACCGAGACGCTCCAGCGATGAGCTGCTGGTCTACGAGCGCCACGAGGCCGATGACCGTGTCGTGGTGTTCACCATCCAGGACGCGGGGCCGTCATCCGCTGCCACCTGCGGGTAGCCCCTACCGGTCACGGCGGAGGCAGCTCGCCCTGATCCGGTGTCCCGGCGTCGGGGGCAGCGTCGTCGGCGGTGAGCCGAACCAGCGGGCCGCGGCCGAACACCCGGGGCGGTGACATCCCGGCCACCCGCCACGCCGCCGGCGGGATGCCGAGGTCGGCGAGGTAGAGGTCGCCGAGGTAGGGGTGGGTGATCGGAGCCCGGATGCCGACAGTCGGGGCTCCGAGCGCGACGGTGACGTCCGCGCTGATGCAGGGGCCGCGTAGCCCGTCGTCGGCCGACAGCCCGCTCGGCAGGTCGAGCGCCACCACCGGCACGTCGTGACGGCGCAGCCACTCGGCCACGACCTCGGGGAGGTCGCGCAACGGCGGTGCCGCGCCGATCCCGAGCATCGCGTCGACCACCACCTCACCCGGGGAGCGTCCGTCGGGAAAGCCGTCCGGTGACACGGCCTCCACCTCCACCCCGTCGTCGCGCAGGGCGTGGGTCAGTTCGGGCAGACGCGGCGACCCGACGGTCATGACCTGGACGGTCGCACCCGCACTGAGCAGCAAGCGGGCGACCACCAGTCCTCCGGCACCGTTGCTGCTCGGCCCGGCGAGCACGGTCACCGTGGTCCCCGCAAGGTCGCCGGCGATGAGCCGCCGCACCGCGTGCGCGCCGGCGCGGCCGGCCTGCTCGGCCCGGGCTGCGAGGCCCACCCCGTGCCGATCCATCCACTCCCGCACGGCGCGCACCTGCCCGGCCGTGGCGTGCGGAACCGCGTCCTGCGCCACCTCCGGAAGGTCTCCCTCCAGGCGCGGGCGGCGCGTCCACGACGGCGTCGTCTCCCAGGGCCGCACCGCCCGCTCCTCGCCCAGCTCTTCGGGGGCGACGCCCTCGTTCCAGTCCTGCACCGCGACGTCGAGCAGCAACGACATCACCACCGCGGTCGCGCCCCAGAGCAGGTCGTCGTCGAGCTGCCAGGCCCAGCTCGACCCGCGCAGCGACAGCGGCGCGTGGCGCCAGCGCCGGCGGTCGAGGAGCTGGGCCAGGGGAACCCGCAGGACCGCGTCGACCTCCCAAGGGTTCTCGGTGAGCTCGTGGGGTGCCCGCCATCGCGCCAGCACGGGCACGACCCAGAACCGCGACGGGGGGATGTAGAAGGTCGGGCCGGCCCCGACCACCTCGACGGTGGACGGATCGAGGCCGATCTCCTCCTGCGCCTCGCGCAGGGCCGCCTCCTCGAGCGTTTCGCCGGGGTCGAGGCGGCCGCCGGGGAAGGACACCTGCCCCGGATGGGACCGAAGGTCGCGACGCCGGCGGGTCAGCACGACGAGCGGGCCGGCGTCGGTCTCCTCGAGCAGCACGAGCACGGCACCGACACGAGCCTCGCGCGGCGGCTGCTTCGCGTCCTTGGGAACCTGGGCGAGCGCGGCCCGCAACCGGGACCAGAACCCCTCCGGTTCGAGCCGCTCGTCCATCACCATCCTGGTCTTCCTGCGCCGCGCGACGCTAATGGCTAGCCGCGCAGGTGCGCGATCGAGCCCACCAGCCCGTCGAGGCCGTCGGCCTCGCTCACGACGGCCTCGTGGAACCCGAACCGGTCGACGACCGCGTCCAGGATCATCGCCCCAGCATGGATCACGTCCTCGCGCCCCGGCTGCATCGGTCCGAGCGCGGCTCGGGCCGCAGAGGTCATCGAGGTCAGCTGCCCGGTGAGGCCCGCCAGGGCCTCGGCCGGCACCCGCGTCCCGTGGATGCGTTCCTCCTCGTAGTGGTCGAGGCCGGCGTGGAGGGCGGCGAGCGTGGTCGCCGTGCCCGCGACGGCGACGAGCGTGCCCGTACCGGTGGGGCGCGCACCGACCCGGGACAGCTCGGTGTCGGCGTGATCGAGCTGTTCCTCGACCAGCGCCCGGGCGGCAGCCACCTCCTGCGGGGTGGGCGGGTCGGTCGACAGGTGGCGCTCGGCGAGCCGGACACAGCCGAGCTGGAGCGACACGCTCCCGGCCACCGTGCCGTCAGGCTCGCCCACGATCAGCTCGGTCGAGCCACCACCGATATCGACGACGGTGATGGGCGCGGTGTCGTCCTCGACGGCCGTCACGGCGCCGGCGAACGACAGGGCCGCCTCCTCCTCGCCGGTGAGGACCTCGGCCTCGACGCCGGCGAGGCGCCGGACGCCGTCGAAGAACCGGTCACGGTCCGAAGCATCGCGGATCGCCGACGTGGCCGCGATCCGGATCCGCTCCCCCACGTGGTGTGCCGTCCACAGCCCGCGGTAGCGGGCGATCGTGGCCAGCGTGCGTTCGAGCGCGGCGTCGTCGAGCCGGCCCGTCCGGTCGACTCCGGCGGCGAGGCGGGTGATCGTCAGCTCACGACGGAGCCTGTCCCCCGCGGCGTCCACGACGAGCAGCCGGACGGAGTTGGATCCGACGTCGACGGCCGCCCGCGCGCCGGTCACGTCGAGTCCGCCCGACGCGGGGGGTCCTGCCAGGCGGCAAGGTCCTCGTCGGTGACGCACGGCCCGTCGCACGGGGCCGGCGTGGCGTGGTCGACGGTCCACCGACCGACGTCGTTGTCGCCGGTCGCCAGGTGGTGCGCCGCGTGCGTGTGCAGGCACTTCACGTGTCCCGGCATGCCGCCGACGCCGGGGCTGCCCGGCAGGGGATCGCCGAGGCTGTCACGGGCTTCGACGTAGCGGTCGTGGGCCGCCCGGTACGCCGCCGCGAAGGAGGCGTCCTCCTCGAGCCGCTGGTTCAGGCCGACCATGGCGTGGTCGGCCTCGAGCGTCCCGATGCGGGCTCGCAGGACCGGACAGGTCAGCCAGAAGGTGGTGGGGAACGGTGTGCCGTCCTCGAGCCGTGGGTCGACCCGCACGACCGTCGGCAGGCCGAACTCGCACGTGTGGACGACGGCCGGGTTCCCCCTGGCCGGCCGACCGAGCTGGGCGGACACGAGCGCCCGACCCCGTTGGTCCACTTGGCGCGCCGCGAGGGCCCGCTCGTACGACGCGCCCGGGTCGGGTCGGACGGCATCGCGGAGCGGAGAGACCTGCTCGGAGCCGGAGGTGCGAGTCGTCGTCGCGCGCCCGGGCTGGTCACCCGGCGCGGAGGTCACGGTCCGATGCGACCGCGCCGCTGCCGACGTGCCTCGCCCTGGATCATCTGCGACTTGTGCATGAAGCGACGCAGGCGCTTGTTGAAGTCCTTGTCGAGCTTGGACCGCAGGTTGACGGACTCCTCGTCCTGCCAGTCCGGATCCGCCCGCTTGATGGAGAGGTCGACCTTGCCGTC
>CAZSQF010000326.1:0-3439 GCA_964608935.1 uncultured Actinomycetota bacterium
CACCCCCAGGTCGGCCAGGGCGTTGCCGAGGCGGTCGACCCGCTCGGCCAGCTGACCGAAGGTCCAGCGGCGACCCGCGTGGATGAGCGCGACGTCGCGGGCGGCCACCCGCGCGCGCCGTCGCGGCCAGGAACCGAGACCCTCGTCGTGCATCCTGCTTCCTCCGTGCCACGCCCCCGGCCTGCGCAGGCTGAAGGCGGTCCGTTGCGTTCAGCTGAGCCCGAGGACCTTGGCGGCGTTCTCCTTCAGGATCAGGGGCAGGACCTCGGGCTTGAGGTCGAGCTCCTCGATGTCCCGTAGCCACCGGTCCGGGGTGATGACGGGATAGTCGGACCCGAACAGCACCTTGTGCCGCAACCGCGAGTTGGCCTGGCGGACCAGCTGCGGGGGGAAGTAGCGGGGCGACCATCCAGACAGGTCGATGTAGACGTTGGGCTTGTGGGTCGCGACCGCGATCGCCTCGTCCTGCCATGGCACCGAGGGATGCGCGCAGATGATGGCGAGATCCGGGAAGTCCACCGCGACGTCGTCGAGCTCGATGGGGTTCGAGTAACGCAGCCGGATGCCCCCGCCGCCCGGCAGACCGGCCCCGATACCGGTCTGGCCGGAGTGGAACAGCGCCGGGACCCCCAGCTCGGTGATGGCCTCGTACAACGGGTAGGCGAGGCGGTCGCTGGGCCGGAAGGCCTGGAGCGAGGGATGGAACTTGAATCCTCGGACCCCGTGCTCCTCGACCAGGCGGCGGGCCGCTCGGACGGCGGACGCGCCACGGTTCGGATCGAGGCTCGCGAAGGGGATGAGGATGTCGTCGTGGCGGGCGCAGGCCTCGGCGACGTGCTCGTTTGGGATCGGCGGATGGCCGGTCGCTGTCTCCGCATCGACGGTGAACACCACCGCGGCGATGCGACGCTCGCGGTAGTAGGCGGCCAGCTCGTCGATCGTGGGGGGCGCGGCGTCCGCGCCGAAGTAGGCAACCTTGCCCGCCTCCAGCTCCTCTGGCAGCGACGGGTAGCCGTCATCCGACACCTCGGCGTGGGTGTGCACGTCGATGGCCGTCACCTCGTCGAGATCGATCATGGGGCCCTCCCGGGGTCGCTGGTCCCGTGTGGCGCGCGCCGTGGTCCGATGCCCTTCATGCGAAGCGGCGCTCGAGGAACCGTGCCACGCAAGCCGGCTTGTCGCCGCCCTCGATCTCGAAGGTGATCGTGTGGGCGAGCTGCACTCCGTCGGGGACGTCGCTGAGCTCGTCGAGCACCACCGACGCGCGCACGCGGCTGCCGACCGGCAGCGGCGCGGGGAAGCGGACGCGGTCGAGGCCGTAGTTGACCACCATCCGGAACCCCCGCACGTCCAGGATCTCGGGCAGGACACGCGGGATCAGTGACAGGGTCAGGAATCCGTGGGCGATCGTGCCGCCGAAGGGTCCCTCTGCGGCGCGCTCGGGATCCACGTGGATCCATTGGTGGTCACCCGTCGCGTCCGCGAAGCGGTCGACCTGGTCCTGGGTGACGTCGATCCAGCGGCTGGTCCCGAGGTGCTCGCCGACCAGGGCACGCAGTCCGTCCACGCCCTCGATCGTCCTCGCCTCCGTCATTGTCGCCTCCTCCTCGTCGGTCCGCGCGCGGCTGCCACGCGCGGGTGTGATCACAGCTGCGCGACGACCCAGTCGCCCTGCTCCGCCGCCCCGCCGGGGAACTCGTATCCCTCGCCGAGCGTCACGACCTCGTCCCAGCGGGCCGCCAGTGCCTCGGGTGTGAGGCCGTCGAACACGGCTCCCGTGCCCTGGACGACGGCGACCCTGCCGACGAAGCCGCCGCCCGCGGTCAGGATCGAGCCCGACTCCTGGCACGCCTCGGAGGCCAGGTAGACCACCAGGGGCGAGACCAGGTCGGGATCGAGCTTGGCGAGGACCTCGGCAGGCAGGATCTCCTCGGTCATCCGCGAGGCCGCGAGCGGCGCGACCACGTTGACGTTGATGCCCGACCGTTGCCCTTCGATGGCCAGGGTCCGTGTCAGGCCCACGAGGCCCATCTTCGCAGCCGCGTAGTTGGCCTGTCCGAAGTTGCCGAACAGCCCGGCGGGAGAGGTCGTGTTCACGACCCGGCCGTATCCCTGGTCGCGGAACCGGGGCCAGGCCGCCATCGTGAGGTGGAACGCCCCCATGAGGTGGACTTCGAGGACGTCGCGCACCTCGTCCGTGGTCATCTTGGCGAAGGAGCGGTCGCGCAGGATCCCGGCGTTGTTCACCAGGACGTCGATGCGGCCGAAGGCGTCGACGGCCGCATCGATGATCCCGCGCGCAGCGCCGGCGTCGGCGACCGACGCCTCCCTTGCGACCGCGGTACCGCCCGCGTCCTCGATCTCGGCCACCACCTGATTGGCCGAGGGCCCATCGGGGCCTCCACCACCCAGGTCGTTGACGAGGACCCTGGCACCTCTGGCGGCGAGGGCGAGCGCGTGGCTGCGGCCGAGCCCGCCGCCGGCGCCGGTGATCACGGCGACCCGTCCGTCGAGGTCGATCTCCGACACGTCGTTCCTTTCTGTCGTGGTGGGACGTCCTGGGCGGTTCCGGCGCCCTTAGCGCATGAGGTCGGGAAGCCAGGTGGCCAGGGCCGGGAACGCGATGACGAGCACGATGGCGACGCACAGAGCGAACCAGAAGGGCGTGAGCCCGCGGAACACCTGGCCGAGGGGGATCTTGGTGACCCCCGACACGAGGAACGTGATCAGCCCGATCGGGGGCGTCAGCAGGCCGGTGAGCAGCATCATGATCGTCAGCACACCGAACCAGATGCCGTCGTAGCCGAGGTCGAGGACCACCGGGTACATGATCGGTGTCATGATCACGAGGATGGCGATCTCGTCCATGACGGCCCCGAGGGCGAAATAGACGAGGAAGATGACGGCCACCACCACCCAGGGGAGCAGGTCGATGTCGCTGACCGTCCGCCCGAGCCACATCGGGATGCGCGTCACGGCCAGGAAGAAGCCGAACATCTGCCCGGCGATCATCAGCAGGAAGATCTGAGCGCTCACCTTGATGCTCTCGCTGACCGCCGAGGCGAAGGCGCGACGGTTCAGCCGGCGGGTCGCGACCCCGTAGACCAGGGCCAGGGTGGCCCCGGCGACGCCGGATTCCGTCGGGGTGAAGACGCCGAGGTAGAGCCCTCCCATGCTGACGAGGAAGATCACCGGCACCGCCCACATCATGCGCACCGTCGCGAGGATCGACAGGTCGGGACGGTCCTGGCGGCTGGGGGCGAGGTCGGCGCGGCGACGGACGACCAGGTAGGCGGTCGCCATCAGGAGCAGCGCCGTCATCACCCCGGGCACGAAGCCGGCGATGAGCACCCGGCCGATCGGCTCCTGGGTGAGCACGCCGTAGAGGACCAGCAGCGCGCTCGGGGGGATGAGGGCGCCAAGGGTGCCACCGACGGCC
>CAZSQF010000327.1:0-3410 GCA_964608935.1 uncultured Actinomycetota bacterium
CCCGTGACGCCGTCGTGTGGGACAAGGCAGGCGAGCGCATCCTCGAGGACGCCGCGGCGCGTGCGTCGGCGACGCTGCCCGGTGGCGGGCGCGTGCTGATCCACAAGAACAACACCGACGGCAAGGGCGCGGCGTACGGCACCCACGAGAACTACCTCGTGCCGCGCTCCGTGCCGTTCGGCCGGCTCACCCGGCTGCTGCTGCCGTTCTTCGTCAGCCGGCTGCCGTACGTCGGCGCGGGACGGCTCGGCTCGGAGCTCGACGACGGGATCCACTACCAGCTGTCCCAGCGGGCGGACTTCTTCGAGGTCGAGGTCGGGCTCGAGACCACGCTCAAGCGGCCGCTGATGAACACCCGGGACGAACCGCACGCGGATCCGGAGCGCTACCGACGGCTGCACGTGATCAACGGTGACGCCAACCTGTGCGAGGTGGCGACCTTCCTCAAGGTCGGGACGATGCTGCTCGTGCTCGACGTGATCGAGGACGAGGCGTTGCCCGACCCGCCGACGCTGGCCGAGCCCGTCCGGGCCTTCCACCAGGTCAGCCACGACCTCAGCTGCTCGAAGCCGCTGCGGCTCGAGGACGGGTCGACCACGACCGTGCTCGAGCTGCAGTGGCACTACCTCGACGCCTGCAAGCGCTACGTGAAGGACCAGGACCTCGACCCGGTGACGGCCGAGGTGCTCGAGCGATGGGAGGCGATGCTGACCACCCTCGAGGAGGATCCCCGCGCGCTCAAGGGTCAGGTCGACTGGGCGACAAAGCTCGACCTGATGGAGTCCTACCGCGACCGGCACGGCATCGGGTGGGACCACGACCGGCTCAAGATGGTCGACCTGCAGTACCACGACGTCCGCCGCGACAAGGGTCTCTACCAGCGGCTGGCGGCCCGGGGGCGGGTCGAGCGGCTCGTCGCCGAATCCGAGATCCAGCACGCGATCGACAACCCCCCGACCGACACCCGAGCGTGGTTCCGGGGCGAATGCATCCGCCGGTTCCGCGAGCAGGTCATCGCCGCCGGCTGGGATGCCTTGATCTTCGACGTCGGTCGTGACGCCCTCCAGCGGGTCCCGATGATGGAGCCCGGTCGCGGCACCCGCGACCACGTCGGCGCTCTGCTCGACGAGGTCACCTCCGCGGCCGAGCTGCTCGACCGCCTCACGGGCTGACCCGCCACGACAGCCCCGGGCAGCGGGGCCGGTACCCTGTGCGGACCGGCACGCACGAGGAGCATGCGGTGAGCGAGGGCGGCGGCCAGGTCCGCAAGGACCGCGGCTCCGAGGAGGAGCCCGAGGAGCAGGTCGAGGCGACCGCCGAGGAGTCCACCAAGGAACTCCTCGACGACGTCGACGAGCTGCTCGACGAGATCGACGACGTGCTCGAAGAGAACGCCGAGGAATTCGTGCGCGGCTACGTCCAGAAGGGCGGCCAGTAGCGGGTCAGCGGGCGATCGTCTCGGGACCGTCGGGCAGCTCGAGGTTGACCTGTGACACGCGGTAGGTCCCTTCGTCGTCCTTGTCGAGCTCGACGGTGAGCCGTCCGATCACGTAGTCCTCGGTCAACATCATGTGGTTGTCGCCCTTCCGGCCGATGCGGACCGACGGGTCGAGGTCGTCCTCGGCCACGCCCAGCAGGTCCTCGGCCTGCGTACGCGCGGCCGCGGCGTCGAACGTGTCGGGGTCGAGGTCGGCGTCGACGCAGTCGGGCGTGTCGACGTGGCACATGCCGGCAGCCGACCCGTCGTCGGTGACGGGCTCGTCGGGGTTCGGGGCTGCTGCCTGCGCGCCAGCACAGGCAGCGAGCAGCAGCGAGGCAGCGAGGCCGGCGGCGGCCAGGGTGGTACGGCGCATGATCGTTCCTCTTCACGGATTCGAGGCGGCGGATCCGCCTTCGCACGTCAGACGTCGCCGACGGGTCTGCGGTTCCTTGACCCGCAGACGTGTCGTGTCGGACCTGCGCCGACAGGGGTCAGCGGGCGATGCACGACGCCGGGCGGGGACCTAGGCTCGTCCGGCCATCAGGAGGACACCGTGACCTTCCGCCCCGATGAGGTCGTCGCCGGGCTGCCGATGCCGTTCGACCCCCGCGGCAGCTCGTTCTTCGAGACGCTGCGCCGCGATGCGCCGGGCGCGCTGCCCGCGGCACTGGCCGGTGGTCCACTGCCCGCCGAGCTGAAGGACCGGCTCACCGAGGGCACGACGGTGCTGGCCTGCGTGGCCCGCAACGGCGTGGTGGTGGCGGGCGACCGCCGCGCGACGGCCGGCCACCTCATCTCGCGTGGAGACATGCGCAAGGTGTTCCCCGCCGATGACTGGTCGGCCATCGCGATCTCTGGCACCGCCGGCCCCGCCATGGAGCTCGCCCGCGTGTTCGCCACCGAGCTCGAGCACTACGAGAAGGTCGAGGGCGAGCCGCTGTCCCTCGAGGGCAAGGCGAACAAGCTCGCCGGCCTCGTGCGGGCCAACTTCCCGATGGCGTTGCAGGGGCTGATCGTGGTGCCGCTGTTCGCCGGCGTCGACCCGAAGAGCGGCGAGCCCCGCATCTTCGAGTACGACCCGGTCGGCGGGCGCTACCGCGCCACCGACCACGCGGCGATCGGCAGCGGTGCACTGGCGGCCCGGGCGACGCTCAAGCGACTCGTCGATCCCGAGGCCGAGGTCGAATCCGCTGCCCGTTCCGCGCTCGAGGCGCTGTTCGACGCCGCCGAAGAGGACAGTGCCACCGGAGGCCCCGATCTGATCCGCCACATCTACCCGATCGTGGCCGTGGTCGACGGTGACGGCTACCGGGAACTCGACGCCGACGTGGTCGCCGAGCACGTCGACGGCGTCATCGGCGAACGCCGGCCGCGCCGGGACGAGTAGCGCCGGCGCCCACCCCGACCCCACCATCCCGACTGGACTCCGAACCCGAGGGAGGATCCGTGGCCACCCCCTTCTACGTCGCGCCAGAACAGATGATGAAGGACCGGGCGGAGTACGCCCGGAAGGGCATCGCCCGTGGCCGCGCGCTGGTCGCGGTCGAGTACGCCAACGGCGTGGTGTTCGTCAGTGAGAACCCGTCACGGTCGCTGTACAAGACCTCGGAGATCTACGACCGCATCGCCTTCGCCGCGGTCGGGCGCTACAACGAGTTCGAGTCGCTGCGCGTCGCCGGGATCCGGCTCGCCGACGTGAAGGGCTACCAGTACGCGCGCGAGGACGTCACCGCGAAGGCGCTGGCCAACGCCTACTCGCAGGCGCTCGGCGCCATCTTCATGGGGGGCGAGGCCAAGCCCTACGAGGTCGAGCTGCTGATCGCCCAGGTGGGCGAGAACGGCGATGGCGATGCCGCCACCCGGGACACCGGGCACGAGCTGTACCACATCCTCTACGACGGCTCGATCGTCGACGAGCACCACTTCGTGG
>CAZSQF010000328.1:0-3392 GCA_964608935.1 uncultured Actinomycetota bacterium
CGTCGTTGACGCCGTCGCCGACCATGGCCACGGTCAGGCCCCGGTCCTGGAGCTCGGCGACCTTGGCGTCCTTGTCCTCGGGCAGGACCTCGGCGAAGACCTCGTCGATCCCGAGTTCGGCGGCCACCGCCTCGGCGACCTGGCGGGCGTCCCCGGTGATCATCGCAACCGTGACACCGGCCCCGTGCAGCTGGTCGACGGCCTCGCGTGAGACGTCGCGCACCTCGTCGGCCAGCGCGAGCACGCCGATCACCTGGCCGTCGCGAACCACGTGCAGTACTGCCGCGCCACGCTGCTCCCACCGTGCGGTCGCATCCGTGAGCCGGTCGGGGACGGCGAGGTGACGTTCTCGCAGCAGTGCGGGCCCGCCCACCGCGACCGTGGCGCCATCCACCTCGGCTTCCACGCCGCGGCCGGCCATCGACCGGAACCCAGACGCCGTGCGGAGCTGCACGCGTGCTGTGGCGTACGCGTGGATCGCGCGGGCGAGCGGATGCTCCGAGTCGGCCTCGACGGCCCCGGCGAGCGCAAGAAGGTCATCGTCGGTGACGTCGTCGACGGTTGCGAGGTCGGCGACCGCGTGCTCGCCGCGGGTCAGCGTGCCGGTCTTGTCGAACAGGACGACGTCGATCCGACGCATCTGTTCGAGCGCGAGCCGGTCCTTGACCAGGATCCCGGACCGGGCCGACTTCGCGGTGGAGATCGACGTGACCAGCGGGATCGCGAGCCCCAGCGCATGCGGGCAGGCGATCACCAGGACCGTCACCGTCCGGTCCACGGCGAATCCGGGCTCGCCCAGCGCGGCCCATACGAACGCGGTCACCGTCCCGGCGGCAACGGCGACGTAGAACAGCAGTGCGGCGGCGCGGTCGGCCAGCACCTGTGTGCGTGATCGGGACGACTGGGCGTCGGCGACCATGCGCTCGATACCGGCCAGGGCCGTGTCGTCACCGGTCGCGGTCACCTCGACCCGCAGGCTCGCGTCGGCGACCACCGTGGCGGCGACGACCGGGTCGCCCTCGCCGCGCGGCACGGGGTTGGACTCGCCGGTGATCATCGACTCGTCCACATCGGCTGCTCCCTGGACGATCCTTCCGTCCGCCGGTACCCGGGCGCCGGGGCGTACGAGCACGACGTCGCCGACCTCCAGGTCGGCCACCGCGATCCGTTCGGTGGCGCCGTCGGGCGTGACCCGTTCGGCCTCGTCGGGGAGCAGCTCGGCCAGTGCCGCCAGGGCGCCACGCGCCTGCCCGATCGCGCGCATCTCGAGCCAGTGGCCCAACAGCATGATCGTGATGAGCAGGGCGAGCTCCCACCACAGCTCCTGCCCGAACAGCCCGGCCACATGGGCGATCGAGGCGAGGTAGGCCACCGTGATTGCCATCGCGATCAGCAGCATCATCCCGGGCGTGCGCTGACGGGCCTCCCGCCAGCCACCGGTCAGGAACGGCCAGCCGCCGTAGACGAAGATGGCCGTGCCGAGCACCGGCGCGAGCAGCCCGCTGCCGGGGAAGGTCGGGGCCGTGTACCCGAGCCATTCCTGGACCATCGGCGCCCACATCACTACGGGTAGCGTCAGGACCAGCGTCAACCAGAAGCGGTCCCGGAACACCGCAACGTGGTCACCATGGTCAGCGTGGTCGTGCCCATCGTGTTGGTGGACGCCGTGTCCCTCGTGGTGCGGCCGGCCGTGGTCAGGCTCGACACGTGCTGACGGTGACATCCGGCTGCGCTCCGCTCGGAGGTATAGGATACCCCCCTAGACTACTAGAGAATGGGTGCCGTGGACAGCCTCGGAGGCCTACTGTCGCTGCGCCGGCGCGTAGCGGCCGGCCGGAACTCTCAGGCGCCGACGGGGGCATTTCCGGCAGGACCACGGCCGGGCAGAGTCATCCACCCGTCTACCTCGAGATCCTGAGTGCCGACTGGCCGGCGGTAGAGTGGCGCCCTCGTTTCGACAGGAGCGTGTCGTGGCCGCTATCCGCTGGGGGATCCTCAGCACCGCCGACATCGGCATGAGCAAGGTCACACCGGCCATCCAGCGCGCCGACGACTGCGAGGTCGTGGCGATCGCCTCACGCAGCCACGACCGTGCGGCGGCAGCCGCCGCCCAGCTCGGCATCCCCGGCGCCTACGGCAGCTACGACGCCCTGCTCGCGGCCGACGACGTCGATGCCGTCTACATCCCGCTGCCCAACGACCTCCATGCCGCCTGGACCCTGCGGGCAGCCGAGGCCGGCAAGCACGTGCTCTGCGAGAAGCCGCTGGCCATGACCAGCGCCGAGGCACAGGAGATGGCCGACGCCTGCAACGCGGCCGGCGTCAAGCTGGCCGAGGCCTTCATGTATCGCCACCATCCGACCTGGGTGGAGGCCATGCGGCTGGTACGTGACGGCGCCATCGGGGACCTGCAGTCGGTGCAGAGCTGGTTCAGCTACTTCAACGACGACCCCACCAACATCCGCAACCGCCTCGAGAACGGGGGCGGCGCGGTGATGGACATCGGCTGCTACTGCATCAACCTGTCGCGCATGCTGTTCGACTCCGAACCCGACCGGATCGAGGCGATGGTGCGCCGCGATCCCGAGCTCGGCGTCGATGTGCTCACCACGTCGCTGCTCGCGTTCCCCGGTGGCGGGCAGGCGAGCTTCACCTGCTCTACGCGCACCGAGCCCGACCAGCGGGTCCACATCGTCGGGACCCGCGGGCGGATCGGCATCGAGATCCCCTTCAACATCCCGCCGGACCGCGACACCCGCATCTTGGTGACCTCGGGCGGCAACCCGCCGGTCGCCCCCGACACGAAGGTGCTGACCTTTCCCGCCGCCGACGCCTACACGATCCAGGCTCGCCTGTTCGCACAGGCCGTGCTCGACGACACCGACGTCGCCGTCCCGGTCGAGGATGCCGTCGCCAACCTGCGGGTCATCGAGGCGGTGCTGGCCGCCGGCTGACCTCTTCGCCGGATCAGTGCAGGTCGGCGAGGTCCTGCTCGGTGACCTGGTCGGGGGGCTTGCCGAGAATGATCATCGCCAGGACCTGGTCGACGGTGACGTCGCGCTTTCGCACCGTCCCGACGTTCTCGCCCTGGAGCATGACCGTGATGCGGTCGGCGAGGTCGAACACGTCGTGGATGTCGTGGCTGATCAGGAAGATCCCGATGTCCTCCTGCTTGAGCTGGCGGATCAGGTCGCGGACCTGTTCGGTCTCCGACGGTCCGAGGGCGGCCGTCGGCTCGTCCATGATCAGCACGCGCGCGTTGAACTGCACGGCGCGGGCGATCGCCACGGACTGGCGTTGCCCGCCCGAGAGGGTCGCCACCGGTGTCACGAAGTTCGTGAACTTCGGGTTGAGCCGTTGCATGACGCGACGTGTGGCGTCCTCCATCGCGC
>CAZSQF010000329.1:0-3347 GCA_964608935.1 uncultured Actinomycetota bacterium
GATGTTGTTCATCGCGCCGTCGGCGTCACGCACCTCGACGTAGAACATCGCAAGGCCCCGGCCGCCCGGGCCGTTGCCCTCCGGGCGTGCGAGCGCGATCGCCATCTGCGAGGTCACCGCCGACGTGAACCACTTCGTCCCCGTGAGTCGCCACTGGTCACCGTCCGGCGTCGCGACGGTCTCCGCCAACCCGACGTCCGACCCACCGGGTCGCTCGGTCATCCACTGACCGGAGGTCCAGGCGGTCTGCGGGTCGCGGTCGGTCAGGCGCGGCACGGCACGGTCGATCTGGTCACGATCGCCGTGGGTGAGCAGCGTCTTCGCGGCCCCGTCCGTCATCGCGAGCGGGCACGTGTACAGGGCGCTGGACGGGTGGTAGAGGTAGGCGAGCGCGAACTGGTGGACGCGGCTGTACTCGCCGTGGGCGCGCTCGTAGGCGGCGGCGACCACCCCGTGCCGGTGGGCGACGTCGGCGATCCGCCGCCACGTCGGAGAGGTCTCGACCTCGTCGACGCGCCGGCCCCACCCGTCGTAGGACACGAGCTGCGGCTCGTGGTCGCGACGGTCCATCTCGTCCGACCACGCCTTGAGATCGGTGGCGGCGAGCTGGCCCATCTCGGCCAGCCTCGGCTCGATCTCCTCGCGTGCGTCGGCGGGCACGACGCGCTCGAGGTAGCGCCGCAGGGCGAGGTCGTCGCGCCACTCGTCGGACAGCCGCGGCGGGTCCTGGAAGAAGCCGGTCTGATGCACGGTCGGCACGACGACCCTTCACCCGGCGGTGCGACGTTGCCCGACCGAGCGTACCGACCGGCGCCGGCTCAACCGCCGTAGAGGGCGGCCGCGACCGCCGTGGCGAGGTTGAGGCTCGACACGCCCGGGCGCATCGGGACCGCCACGACCAGCTCCGCCCGCGACCGGAGGTCGGCCGACAGGCCCCCGCGCTCGGTGCCGACGACCACGACGGCGTCCGCCGGCAGCGCGCCGGGCACGAGGGCGGTGCCGGCGGGATCGAGGGCGACGATCCGGCGGTCGGTCGCGGGCAGCCGGTCCACACGGGCAACCTCCAGCGCGAACTGGAGCCCGGCGCCGGCGCGCACCGCCGTGGGATGCCAGGGATCGGCGCTGCCGACGACGAGCACGCCGCCGGCGCCGGCGGCGGCCGCGACCCGGACGGCCGCGCCGACGTTGCCGAGGTGGCGCGGCTCCTCGAGGGCGAGGACGCGTCCGGTCGCCGCCAGCACGCGCTCCGGGTCGCTCGGCGGCCGAGCCGCGGCGGCCAGCACGGGTGAGGGCAGCTCGCGCCCCGCGAGCGCCTGCCAGGTCCCGGGCGAGACCGCGGTGACCGGCACGGGCAGGTGGACGTCGGGGGCCAGCTCGGCCAACAGGCGCCCCACCGTGTCGGGGTCGGGGCTGACGGCGGCCACGATCCGGGCACCGAAGCGCACCGCGTGCTTGAGGGCGTGCACGCCCTCGAGCAGCACGACCGTGTGGTCCCCACGCGCCGCCCGGATGACCGCCGCGTGATCGGCGGCGATGCCCGTCGGAGGGCCACCCCCGCCATCGGTCGGTGGCTGCTGGCCGTGCTCCGGGCCGTAGGATGGCGGCATGCTCGCGCTCCTCGTCATCGCGCTCGTCGTCGTCCCGCTGCTCGAGCTGGTGGTCATCATCCAGGTCGGCCAGGCGATCGGCACCCCCTGGACGATCACGCTGCTCGTCGCCGACAGCGTGCTCGGCGCGTGGCTGCTGCGCCGTGAGGGCCGGCGCGCGTTCGCCCAGTTCCGCGAAGCGCTCGCCGACGGGCGCTGGCCCGGGGACGAGGTCGCCCAGGGTGCCATGGTGATCGTCGGCGGGGCGCTGCTGCTCACGCCCGGCTTCCTCACCGACGTCGTCGGCTTCGTGCTGCTGCTCGCCCCGACTCGTGCCCTGCTGTCCGCGTGGCTGCGCGGCCGGCTCACCCCTGGCGCGGGCGGTGCCGCGGGGAAGGCCGGTCGTCGGCGCCGCAGGAAGGGTCGCGACGCGGCCACCGACGACGGCCTCGGCATCGAGGTCGTGGAGATCCGTCGGGAGGGCGACGACCCGCCCCCCGCCGTCGATGCGCCGGACGAGCGCCACGATGCGGACGACCGGGCGTCGGAGGAGGGCGAAGAGCCCTGACGCGTGCGGGCGGTCTCCCCGGCATCGTCGGGTTCAGGGGCAATGATCGGCGTCGCTACCGTGCGTGGCGTGCGCGCCGGCGCCGGACCGGACGACACGCGGGCTGGAGGTGGGACATGTCGATGGAGGCGATCCGCGAGGCGATCCTCCGCGACGCGCCGGGTGACGAGCTGGCGGCGATCGAGCTGCCGGACACGATGCGGGCCGCGGTCGTCCGCAAGGCCGACGTCGAGGTGTTCGCCGGGGTCGACGTCGCGGACCGGGATCCTCGCAAGACGCTGCACGTCGACGAGGTCGCCGTGCCGCCGGTCGGGCCGAACGAGGTGCTGATCGCGCCGATGGCGTCGGCGATCAACTACAACACCGTGTGGACCGCGCTGTTCGAGCCGGTGCCCACCTTCGGGTTCCTCGAGCGGTTCGGGCGCGAGTCCGAGCTCGGTGCCCGGCACGATCTGCCGTACCACGTCGTCGGGTCCGACGCCGCCGGCGTGGTGCTGCGGACCGGCCCGGGCGTGACCCAGTGGGTGCCCGGCGACCGGGTGACCGTGCACTGCAACTACGTCGATCTCGAGCAGCCCCAGGGCCACGAGGACTCGATGCTCGATCCGCGCCAGCGGATCTGGGGCTTCGAGACCAACTTCGGTGGTCTCGCCGACGTGGCGATGGTCAAGGCCAACCAGCTGATGCCGATGCCGGAGCACCTCACCTGGGAGGAGGCGGCCTCGCTCGGGCTCGTCCTGGCCACCTCCTACCGCATGCTGGTCGGCGACAACGCCGCGCGGATGAAGCAGGGCGACGTCGTGCTGATCTGGGGCGCGACCGGAGGCCTCGGCGGGTTCGCGACCCAGCTGGTCCTCAACGGCGGCGGCATTCCGGTCGCGGTCGTGTCGAGCGCCAAGAAGGCGGCCCTGCTGCGGCGTCTCGGCGTGGAGCACGTCATCGACCGCCGCGCCGAGGACTACCGGTTCGAGGACGAGCAGGGCCGGCCCGACTACGGCGAGATGCGGCGCTTCGGCACGCGCATCCGCGAGCTCGTCGGGACCGACCCCGACATCGTGTTCGAGCACCCGGGTCGTGCCACCTTCGGCGCGTCGGTGTTCGTGTGCCGGCGGGGCGGGACGGTCGTGACGTGCGCATCGACCACCGGCTACCTGCACGCCTACGACAACCGCTACCTGTGGATGCACCTGAAG
>CAZSQF010000330.1:0-3249 GCA_964608935.1 uncultured Actinomycetota bacterium
CCTGGTAGCGCAACTCCCCGGCGATTGCCTCGGCTTTGCTCGCCGCCGTCATCAAATCCAGCGCCTTCATCAGGCCACCTCCTCGGTGCTGTACCCCAATGCCTCTTCGGCCTGCTCCAGGTGCTCCAGAACGGTGTAGAACTCCTCCTCCGTGAGCCAGGTGCCGTACCCCCGGCCAAGGTCGAAGCCCTCCCCGAAGAGAAGTTCTTCGAGACGGTGCGCGATCCGCGCCGCCCTCATCAGTTCGAGTGCCTTCATGGGTCCTCCCTCCTGTTGCCAACCAACCTGTTGCCAACCAACCCGTGTTACGCTGCGTGTGGTGAGTGGGAACTACGCGGCTCGTCCATAGCGGGCCCAGTAGCTCCCTCCTTACCAACCAACCGGGCGGTCCCCTTCGGGGGGCCGCCTTGCCTTTTTTCTGCAAAAGCTGGGGCGGGGGTGACGGTGGAGGGGGACATCGGGTGCGAGCCCGACGGCATGGGGTCGCCATCCCCCGCCCCAATACCTCGGAACATGCGGAAAGCTCGGTGGGTGCCTCGGAAAAGTTCGAGAGCCCTCATGCCTGTGTCCTCCTCCTGTAGCGGACACCCCTAGCGTATAGGAGCCTCTATACCCTGTCAAGGGGGTACGGGAGATTGTTACCAGAGTGCTGTGGAGTGGACAGAGACTTGACGAAGGGTGTAGGGTGCACAGTCCAACAGGCCCTCAGGGAAGGAGGACCGCACAATGGAACAACTCATCGAAGCACTCATCGCCAGACGGGAGGAGCTGGATTGCTCGATGACAAAGGCCGCCGAGGTAATCGGCTGCAAGCAACCCACGTACCTGATGTGGGAGAAGGGCGTCTACGAACCGGGATGGGAGTGGATCGACGGCATCGCTCGGTTCTTGGACCGGACAAAGCCAGAGGTGCTCATCCTGATGGGGGTGCTCAGTGAAGAAGACCTGCGGGGGTTTTGCGTTCTACTGCTAGACGGCGAAGGGGATGGGACCCCGGGAAAAGTCCTACCGCAGGGGGGTGAGGGGGACGACCAACTCGCGGCACGGGGGAACAAGGGGAACCCCGGCGACGGGTTAACGAGAAACGCCGAGACCAGGATTATGGGCGGTACAAGGGCTGCCTAGAGGCAACAGAAACCACAGCTCGTCCCCCGAAGGGGGGAGGTTGGAGAGGGGTACGGATGAGGCACCTACGATTATGGGGACTCTTTGCGGCTCAAGAGTGTGCGGATTCTCACAGAGTACAGACTCACCGTCTCGGCGGACATGCCACAGGACGATCTGGTGCGGAACCTGGTGATGTTGGCCGAAGCGGGGTTGCAGGGGATGGTGACCGAGACGCTTCGCTTCGAGGTGGACGGCGAACCCATCGGCGACATAGAGACCAGTGGGAGTCCGGACCCCACCCCCCTACGACCACCCACCGACCCGCGTATCGAGACTGCGGCTCGGGAGTTGCGGGTGCTCTCTCGCAAGCTGGACGTGGCTCTTGGCTGGCGTTCAGGTGGCGATAGTGAAACCCTGGAGGAGCGTCCAGGGAGGGAGATGGGATGAGGTTCTTGAAGGGTGTGGGGATTTTTCTTCTTTCGTGGTTGCTGGCAACGTTGGCCACGATCGGCATCGAGGTGGTAGCCATCGCGATGGATAACCCCTTGACGGTACGCAGGGGGGCCATCATCCTGCCGCTGACCATCGGCATCTTCTGGGTGTGGATCGCGTTGGCGAGAAAGCGGCGAGAAGCTAGCGAGACGAGTGCTTCGTCAAGAGGTGGCGCACAGCCTCCCTCTGAGAGAGCGTGAGTTTGTAGAACTCCGTGCGGCCCAGTTCTTTCTTTGCAAGCTCCTCGGACACCTTCGCGTGTCCGTCCGTCTCCCCACAAACACCGCAAGACTTCGACATGAGAATCCCCTTCTCTCTTCTCTGAACCCCTTCTGCTAGCCCTTCACCCCCACCCCTGCTTCCTTGAGGGAGGCCTTGAGGTAAGACCTTTAGGGGAGGTGCCTGCCGGATGAAGGCAGGGGGCATTAACCCCTAATAACCCTTCTTCAATGAACCGGGTGGGGTTCTCTGAGCGCTTCCTATATGGCGCTTGCTGCTGCCTGGCCTCCGCGTTGGGGTCCGCTCCTCGCTCTGGTAGGAGCCAGAGGTCGGCCCTGTCCTGCCACACAACGCTGTGCCGTTTAGTTCCTCCTACTGGACAACTCCACAAGCGCGTTTTCCCTGCTTCCCATCGGTCGGCCTCTCGGCTACAACCTCTAGGAGTACGCCCAGAGCATAGGGGCCTCTAGTGCTTCTGTCAAGCACCACCTTGACAAAGGGGGTTACCGGCAGTTACGGTGAAGACCTCTGGGCAGAGTTCCCTGCTCCCCTTGAGAGAGCCCCCGGCACCCCGCTGGGGGCTCTTCTCTTGCTTTCAGCACTCCCGCGTGAAGCTGGCTGGTGCCGAAGACGAGAGACACTTCCCGTTACCGTTCGGTGTCCCACCCCTACTCCACCCACCGCAGAACCAGCAGCGGTAGTTGAAGGTGACTGTCCGCCAGTAGACGTCGCATCGGGGACAGTGGCGGTTGCGTACCATGGCTTCTCTGTGTGCGTCTTGAAAGTCTTGGGTGCTGACTCCGAACATGTCGTACCCCCGTGGTAGGTTTACGGTGGTTGGTTGGAAGGAGGAAGGGATGAATCCCCGAGAGATACCGAACCGTGTGCAGAGCTTCTACGATTCCCTTGTAAGCATCGTGGAGGGCAAGCACCTGCGCTGCACCACCTGCAACCACACCGAGCCTGCTGACGGGAGATACTTCCGTGTTGGTTGGCCAAGGTGTTGCGGCTACACGATGCGCTTGGAAGACGTGGAGTGACCGCCCAGCCGCTTCCCATCGGGACCCGCGTGCGCCTCAACGAGCGATGTGTCTGGCCCGAGAGGGTCGGACTCACGGCGACCGTCGTGGACCCTCCTGAACCCGGCGTCTACCCCGCCGACAGCGTGATCAAGCTGCGCCAGCAGATCGAGATCGTCGAGCGCCGCTGAGCGCGCCCCCCGGGCGCAGCACTCCGCCGCGGGCGGCGGCCCTCGGCGTCCACCGCCCGGGACGCCCGCCGCTACAATCGGCCCGCCATGCGCCCTCTCCCGGTCACCGTCACCCTCCCCATCCAGTGGGGCGACATGGACGCGCTCGGCCACGTCAACAACGCCCGCTACTTCACCTGGTTCGAGAGCGCCCGCATCGCCCTGTTCGAGCGCGTCGGCCT
>CAZSQF010000331.1:0-3245 GCA_964608935.1 uncultured Actinomycetota bacterium
CACGGGTACTGGGTCGCCGTGGCCAGGGCGGCGGTCATCAGCAGGACGCCGACGACGACGGGGACCAGGGGCGGACGATCCGGCACCCGCGGCCTCCTCTGTACGGATGGCCGGACGGTAGCCGGTTCCGGCCGATGTACGATCGTGGTCGTTTCTCTCGAAGGTGGCGAGGATGGGCGACACGGGGACGACAGGCCGGTCGTCGCAGTCGTCGCTCGAACGTCGCGAACCGAACGCCGCAGAACGTCTCGTCGGTCGACTGAACGAGCGGGGCTTCCGCCTCGTGCAGGCTGCCGACGTCGGGGCACTCGCCGTCGTGCTGGTCGGGTCCATGTTCCTGTTCTACGGCTGGCCCTGGCCGACGTACTCGATGCCGATGTACGCCGTGTCGTTCGTCGTCGTCCTGGCGGTCTTCTTCGGCGCCCTCTACTTCGGTGGGCTGTACGAGCGCGAACCCCGACTGGGGCGTCCTCCCCTCCTGCCCCGGATCGGCCGCCAGACGCTGGCCGCCGGGGGCCTGGTGGCGCTGCTGAACCTCGTGGCGACGGGCGCCGCCCAGGGACTCGGGCTCGAGACCGGGCGGGCGTTCCCCGTGCCGACGCGAAACCTCCTGACGCTCATGGTGCTCGGGGCGGCCGCGATCGCGACCAACCGTCGGATCTCCGCGTGGCTGCGTACCAACCGCGAGGGGCCGACGCGGGTCGTCCTCGTCGGACCGCCCGACGACCTCAACGTCGCACGCCGGCACCTGGACACCGACTCGGCGCGCGTGCGGGTGGTGGAGGAGGTGTCGGGCACCGACCAGCTGCTGGACGCGCTCGACGGCTCCGGCGCCACCGAGGTCATGCTCCTCGCCAGTGGCTGGCTGGACCAGCTCACACCGCAGATGCTCGGACAGCTGGAGCGTCGCGGCGTGTCGGTGCTCCAGCGCGTCACCGCACAGGAGACGATGTTCGGCATCGAGCGGATCCGCCAGATCGGTGGCCTGCCCTTCGTGCTCCTGCGGACCCACACGATCGCCACCTCTCGGGTCCGCTTCAAGCGGTTCACGGACCTGGTGCTGCTCGCCGTGGCCTCGCCCGTCGTGCTCCCGGTCGTCGGGCTGGTGGCGCTCTACCAACTGGCAGTCGTGGGGCGCCCGGTCCTGTTCTGGCAGGAGCGGGTCGGGGCCCGCGGACGCACGTTCAGGATGGTCAAGTTCCGGACCATGTACCTCAACGCCGAGGAGGACGGGAACCCGCGGCTCGCGGCGCAGGACGATCCTCGCATCGTGCCAGCGTGCAAGTGGCTGCGGGCGACGCGGCTGGACGAGCTGCCCCAGGTCTGGAACGTGGTGCGCGGCGAGATGTCACTCGTCGGGCCGCGGCCGGAGCGGCCAGAGCTGACCGCCCAGTTCGAGCAGATCATTCCTGGCTATGCGCGGCGGCACGAGCTCCCGCCCGGACTGACCGGCCTCGCCCAGATCCACGGCCGCTACCACACCGACCCCGAGTACAAGCTGGGGTACGACCTGCAGTACCTCGTGAACTGGACCCCGGTGCTGGACCTCGAGATCATGGCCCGCACCATCTGGGTGGTGTTAGCCCGCAAGGTGTGAGGGTGTCGGAATTCCGATAGCAGTATCGGGATTCCGATAACGGCCAGCGCGGGTAAAGGCCGTTCGAGCACGTGCCGATCACACCTTCGGGCAGTGTCCGTTCGCTCGTGGCGCTCTGCCCGCGAGTAGACGTTCGCCCGGTCCGGTCGCCGATTTCCCTGGGTTCCTGCATGCTGCGTCGTTTCCTGCTTCTGGTCGCGCTCCTCCTCTCCGTCCTCGCGGTCCCCGTCACCGGGGCCGTCGCCGGGTCCGGGGGGTACGAACAGGTCGTCGACATCACGTTCCCGTTCGCGGAGGGGGTCAACCCTCACTACGGGGATCACTACGACGACGGCCGAAGCGGTGGCCGGGTCCACAAGGCGACCGACATGATGGTCGGCTACGGCACGCCCGTCTACGCGGCCCAGGGCGGTTTGATCACCTACATCACCGAGGACCCGTCGAGCCACGGCTGGCACATCGAGATCACGGGGATCGACGGCCGGGAGTACCAGTACATCCACCTCGGCCGGGACGACCGGCCGCGGGACGAGGCCTATGCCAAGGGCATGACGAGGGGCGCTGCGGTCCAGCGGGGGCAACTGGTCGGCTACGCCGGCTGCAGCGGGAACGCAAGCTGCGGTGGAGGTGAGCACCTGCACTTCGAGATCCACGACCCGGACGTCACCGACCCCTACGGCACAGATCAGATCAACCCCGTGTACAGCCTCGAGGACGCCGAGAGCCGGCGCGACTACCCGGTGAGGGGCCCGTTCGCCGACGTATCCGCCAGCGCCACGCATGCGAACACGATCGAGCGGATCGCCGACGCCGGGATCACGAAGGGCTGCAATCCGCCGGACAACACTCGCTTCTGCCCGAAGGATGGCGTGACTCGTGACCAGATGGCGAGCTTCCTCGCCCGGGCGTTGAAACTGCAGCCCACCGAACACGCATTCCAGGACGTGCCGAGCGGCAACATCCACAGCGGTGCGATCGGTGCGATCGCGGAAGCGGGCATCACCCTCGGCTGCAACCCGCCGGCCAACGACCGGTTCTGCCCGCGCGACACCGTCACGCGAGAGCAGATGGCGAGCTTCCTCACCCGGGCCCGAAACCTGGCACCCGGCGATCCGGCCTTCGCCGACGTGTCGAGCGACGACCGACATGCCCGCTCCATCGGAGCGATCGCGAAGCTACGGATCACCTCGGCTGCAACCCGCCGGACAACAACCGGTTCTGCCCGACGGACACCGTCACCCGGGAGCAGATGGCGAGCTTCCTCGCTCGCGCCTTCCTCGACTGAACCGACCGGGACCCTGGCACGGCTAGCGTGACGGGCGGTGCGTTCGCGCGCTGCTCCCTGTCGCGTCCTGCTGGAGGTGTGGTCAATGGCTACGGGTCTCGGGGCACGCCTGCGTCGCCTCGTCCGTCGGCAGCCTCCGACGGTCGTCTTCCTGCACCCAGGCCGTGTCGGGAGCACCGTCCTCGGCACGATGCTGGGCGATCGGCCGGACACGGTGTGGGACGCCGAGCTGTTCGAGCCGCGCCGGCGCGCCAAGGTTCCTGAACTCGAGGAGGGCCTCGACCCGGCGGCCGTGATCAGGGCCCGCAGGGACGCGCACGCCGACTCGGCCTACGTCTTCGCGATCAAGTACCTGACGTCCCT
>CAZSQF010000332.1:0-3243 GCA_964608935.1 uncultured Actinomycetota bacterium
GCCGATGAGGTCGAGCCTCGCGAGCTGCCCGAGTACGAGCACCTCGACGAGGTGTCGGGCAAGAAGGTGCCCGCGATGCTGGCCGAGCACCGCGACCAGGTGGAGGCCAACCGGCGGATCATGCGGCTGCGGCGCGACGTCGACGTGGACCTCGAACTGGCCGACCTCCGCATGGGCGAGATCGATGCCGCCGCGGTCCGTGACCTGTTCGGCACGCTCGAGTTCCGCGCCCTCTACGACCGTTTCGTCGAGGAGGTGCTCGGCGAGCAGCAGGAGGCGGTGGCCAGCGGGTTCGATGGGACCCCGCAACGGCTCGAGGCGGGTGAGCTGGCGGCCTGGATCGACGCCGCCGACGCACCCGTGGCGGTGCTGCCGATCGTGGCCGACCGGCCACCCCATGTCGGGCTGACCGCCATCGGGCTGGCGGCCGACGGCGTTGACCCCGTGTCGGGCCGTGTCGCCGACCTCGACGACGCCGACCTGTCCGCCCTGGCGCGGTTGCTCGCCGACCCGACCCGGGCGAAGGTCACCCACGACCTCAAGGCCCTCGACCACGCTGCCCACGCGCGCGGGTGGGCCGTCACCGGTGTGGCGCTCGACACCGCCCTCGCCGCATACCTGCTCAACCCCGAGCAGCGCACGTTCGACCTCGACCGCCTGGCCATGCAGCACCTCCAGCGCACTATCGCGGTGGAGGGCGGTGTCGCCGACGAGGACCAGCTGGCGCTGGACATGTCCGACGACGAGCCGTGGGAGGAACGGGCCTACTCGGCGGAGGCCACGCTCGAGCTCGCCGACCACCTCGGCGGCGAGCTCGACCAGCGCGGGCAGCGCGAGCTGCACGACACGATCGAGCTGCCGCTCGCGCCCGTCCTCGCACGGATGGAGCGCGCGGGGGTGGCCATCGACCTGCACGTCCTCGACGAGATCCGGGAACGGCTCGTGGACCGCATCGAGGAGCTCGAGCGCGAGATCCACGACCATGCCGGCCAGCCGTTCAACATCGGGTCGGGGCCGCAGCTCCAGCAGATCCTGTTCGAGGAGCTCGAGCTGCCCAAGACCCGGCGGATCAAGACCGGCTACTCGACCGATGCTCAGGCGCTCCAGAACCTGCTCGGCCTGCACCCCATCGTCGAAGCGATCCTCGAGTGGCGCGAAGTGTCGAAGCTGCTCACGACCTATGTGGACGCGCTGCCGCCGCTGGTGGACCCGACCACGGGCCGCATCCACACCACCTTGTCGCAGACGATCGCGGCGACCGGGCGGCTGTCGTCGTCCAATCCGAATCTGCAGAACATCCCCGTCCGGCGACAGGAGGGCCGCGAGATCCGTCGCGCGTTCGTGCCGGGGGAGGGCTTCGAGCAGCTGCTGGTCGCCGACTACTCGCAGATCGAGCTGCGCATCATGGCGCACCTGTCCGGGGACGAAGGCCTGCTCGACGCGTTCGCGAGCCACGAGGACATCCACGCGACCACTGCCGCCAAGGTGTTCGACCTCCCGCTCGACGCGGTCGACGGGCCGCTGCGCGACCGCGCCAAGGCGGTCAACTACGGCCTGGCCTACGGCTTGACGTCCTACGGGCTCGGCCAGCAGCTCGGTATCCCGCCGGACGAGGCCGAGGGCATCGTCGCGGCCTACTTCGAGCGCTTCCCCAAGGTCAAGACCTTCCTCGACCAGGCGGTGGTCGACGCGACCAACGACGGCTTCACCACCACGATGTTCGGTCGCCGCCGCTACCTGCCCGACCTCCGCTCGGACAACCGCAACCGGCGTCAGATGGCCGAGCGGATGGCGCTCAACGCCCCGATCCAGGGCAGCGCCGCCGATGTCATCAAGCTGGCGATGATCCGGCTCCAGCACGCGCTGGACCGCGCGGGCCTGGCGACCCAGCAGCTGCTCCAGGTCCACGACGAGGTGATCCTCGAGGTGCCGGCGGACGAGATGGACGCCGCCGAGGAGCTGGTCGTCGCCGAGCTGTCGAGCGTGGTCGAGCTCGAGGTGCCGCTCGAGGTCGACACGGCGTTCGGCCCGACGTGGTTCGACGCCCAGAAGCACTGACAGCTCAGGCGAGCTCGATGCCGGCGTCCAGCGGGCCGGCGTCGCGATCCCAGTCCAGGCCGCCGGCGGCGACGTCGCGAAGCTCGATCCGGTAGGAGCCCGCCGTCCCGGTGGTGCGGAAGCGGATCCGGCCGAGCAGGTCGGTCGTGCCGTGCGCCGTGCGGCTCCGTTCGGGGCCGGTGACCCGGGCCTCGACCGACACGTCCGAGCAGCGCTTGTCCTCGGCGTCGCGGACCTCAACCAGGAACGTGACGCGCCGCAGGTCGTCGCCCATCTCCTCCGGATCGAGCACCTTGATCGACGCCACGCGAACCGGCTCCGCGAACAGGCCGGTCTTGGGCAGGTCGTCGGGGTGGCGTTCGACCGCGACCTCGGCGCGGTGCTTGCGGCGCAGACGACGCGCGACCACTCATCGGCTCCGGGGAGGGGGTCGGCACGGTACCCGTCCCGCTGCCGTCACCCGCCCGCAGCGGGCGTGGATGTCGCACCTGCTGCGTACGGTCGGTCGGCCGTCGCGGCGCTCGGCCGCGACGGTGCGACTCACAGGAGCCCACCCCGTGCGCGAGACCTCCAGCGACCTCGAATGGCTTCAGACCGTGCTCGACGACAGCTACGCCCGTGCTGGTCGGCATCTGACCGGCATCCACATCCCCACGGCCCGGGTGTCGGCCGCCGACGTGGTCGCCCGCCTGCACGGCATGCAGGTGTTCGTCGTGGCCACCGTGTCGTCGAACGGCCGACCGCTCACCGGCCCGGTGGACGCGTTCCTCTACCGGGGTCGCGTGCACTTCGGCACCGCCCCCGACGCCGTCCGTGCCCGGCACCTCCGCCGCTCGCCGGCGGTGTCGGCGACCCACGTCCGCGGCGAGGAGCTCGCGGTGACGGTGCACGGCGAGGTGGAGCGCCTCGACCTCGCGGTCGAGGCAGGGTTCGTCGAGGTGCTCCGCGACGAGTACGGCGCCGGCGAGGACCCGGCCGCCGCCGGTGCTCCGTACTTTCGCATCCACCCGCACTGCATGTTCGCCGCGGACATGGGCGTCCACACCCGACCGGCCGCCTAGGCGCGCGCCGGCTACGACGCGCGTCGGACGAAGCAGCCCACGAGGTGGTCGTCGATCAGCCCCATCGACTGCATGAACGCGTAGGCGGTGGTGGGGCCCACGAAGCGCCACCCGCGGCGTTTCA
>CAZSQF010000333.1:0-3223 GCA_964608935.1 uncultured Actinomycetota bacterium
TCTGCTCGATCCGGACGGCACCTTCCATCCCGACCCCGACTACCCGCTCGACCTCGACGATGAGCAGCTGCGTGAGCTGTACCGGCTGATGGTGGTGACGCGGAAGGTCGACCGCGAGGCGATCAACCTCCAGCGGCAGGGCCAGCTCGGCGTCTATGCATCGTGCCTCGGCCAGGAGGCGGCCCAGGTCGGTTCGGCCTACGCCCTCGCCGCGGACGACTGGATCTTCCCGTCCTACCGTGAGCTCGGCGCGGCGCTGGTGCGCGACGTCGACGCCGCCGGGCTGCTCCACCTGTACCGGGGCACGTGGCTGTCGGACCACGACCCCTACCGCCACCATTTCGCCCTGATGTCGATCCCGATCGGGACCCAGGCCCTGCACGCCACGGGCTTTGCGATGGGGGCCCGCCTTGACGACAACCCCGTGGTCACGATGGCCTACTTCGGTGACGGGGGCACCTCCGAGGGGGACCCGCACGAGGCCATGACCTTCGCGGGGGTGTTCCGGGCGCCGATCGTGTTCTTCGTCCAGAACAACCAGTACGCGATCTCGGTGCCGCTCGAGAAGCAGACGGCGGCCCCGACGCTCGCGCACAAGGCGATCGGGTACGGGCTGCCCGGGCTGCGCTGCGACGGCAACGACGTGCTCGCCACGTTCGCGGTCGCCCGACGCGCCGTCGAGGCCGCCCGGCGCGGCGAGGGCGCGAGCTTCATCGAGGCGCTGACCTACCGGATGGAGGCCCACACCACCTCCGACGACCCGACCCGCTACCGCTCCGACGAGGAGCTCGAGGAGGCCGCCAAGACCGACCCGGTGGTGCGCATGCAGAACTTCCTGCGGCAGCGCGACCTCTACGACGCCGACCTCGAGCAGGCGATCGAGGACCAGGCCCAGGACACCGCCAGCTACGTCCGGGCAGGGATCTACGACGCGCCGCACGGGGACCCGATGGAGCTGTTCGAGCACGTCTACGTCGACCCGACCGGCCACTTCGAGGAACAGATGCCCTTCCTCCAGGCCGAGCTCGACGACCAGGAGGGCTAGCGGCCGTGGCGGTGACGATGGGACAGGCGATCAACCAGGCGCTGTTCGACGCGATGGCCGACGACGACCGGGTGCTCGTGTTCGGCGAGGACGTGGGTCGGCTCGGCGGCGTCTTCCGGGTGACCGACGGGCTGCAGGCCAAGTTCGGCGAGGAGCGGTGCTTCGACACGCCGCTGGCCGAGGCCGGCATCGTGGGCACCGCGATCGGCCTCGCAATGTACGGCTGGCGGCCCGTGCCCGAGATGCAGTTCGACGGGTTCAGCTACCCGGCGTTCGAACAGATCGTGAGCCACCTCGCCAAGATGCCCAACCGTTCGCGTGGGACGGTGAAGCTGCCCGTGACGGTGCGTATCCCCTACGGCGGCGGGATCGGCGCGGTGGAGCACCACTCCGAGTCGCCCGAGAGCTACTGGGCCCACACCGCGGGGCTGAAGGTGATGACGCCGGGCACGCCGGAGGACGCCTACTCGATGATGCGCGAGGCGGTCGCGATGGACGATCCCGTCATCTTCCTCGAGCCCAAGCGGCGCTACTGGATGAAGTCGGACGCCGAGCTGCCGGTCTCGACCGAGCCGGCCCGCCAGGCGGTGGTCCGACGCGAGGGCGCCGACGTGTCGCTGTTCTGCTACGGGCCGATGGTGCGGACCGGGCTCGAGGCCGCCGACGCCGCGGCCGACGAGGGCGTGTCGGTCGAGGTGGTGGACCTGCGGTCGCTGTCGCCGCTGGACACCGCCACGATCGTCGCGTCGGTGGAGCGGACCGGCCGCGCGATCGTGGTGCACGAGGCGGCGATGACCCTGGGGATGGGCGCCGAGATCGCCGCCCGCATCCAGGAGCGCGCCTTCTACCACCTCGAAGCACCCGTGTTGCGCGCGACCGGCTTCGACACGCCGTATCCGCCGGCCAAGCTCGAGGAGTACTGGCTCCCCGATGTCGATCGGATCCTGGATCTGGTCGAGCGGTCGCTGACCTACTAGGGGGCGCGCATGTCAGACGTTCGGGACTTCCGGCTGCCCGACCTCGGCGAAGGGCTCGAGGAGGGCGAGATCGTCGAGTGGCACGTCGAGGTCGGCGACACGATCGAGCTGAACCAGCCCGTCGCCGACGTCGAGACCGCGAAGGCGGTCGTGTCGGTGCCCTCGCCCTTCGCCGGCACGGTAGTGGAGAAGGTGGGCGAGATCGGCCAGACGCTCGAGGTCGGCACCGTCTTCCTCCGCATCGACGTGGGCGGCGCGTCCGAGATGCCGACCCCCGAGGCGGATGTGTCCGAGGGGGACGAGGACGAGGACGAGGACGAGGAGCCCCAACCGCTGGTCGGCTACGGCCAGGGCAAGGCCGGCAGCGGGCGGCGCCGGCGCCGCCGCCGCGACCGGGCCGCCGCGGACGCGGGCGGCGACGGCCAGGCCGCGACCAGGCCGCTGGCCAAGCCGCCGGTGCGCAAGCTCGCCAAGGACCTCGGGGTCGACCTCGCGGCGCTGGCTCCCGGGTCGGGCCCGGACGGGATCATCACCCGCGAGGACGTCCACGCGGCGGCCGAGGCCGCGCCGGCCACGGCCCCCGCCCCGAGCGAGGCGCCCGAACCCGAACCGGTCCCGGAGCCCGAGCCGGCCCCGGCCGCGGCGTCGCTGGCGCCGGCTGGCGCCGGCGAGAAGGCGGTGCCCGGGTTCCGCGGCCGGGCCCCGGGCGAGGTCGAGCCGATCCGCGGGATCCGCAAGCGGATCGTCGAGAAGATGGAGACCTCGCGTCGCGAGATCCCCGAGGCGACCTGCTCGCGCGACGCCGACGTGACCCGCCTGTGGCAGCTGCGGCGCGAGCTCACCGACCAGGCGCGAGGCGAGGGCTTCGACGTCAAGATCACGCCGTTCGCGCTGGTGATGCGCGCCACGGTGCTCGCCCTTCGCCGCTTCCCCACCCTGAACGCCCGCATCGACCGCGACGCGGGCGAGATCCACCTGCTCGAGCACATCAACCTGGGCTTCGCGGCCGACACCGACCGCGGGCTCGTCGTGCCGAACATCAAGGACGCCCACACCCAGTCGACGCTCGAGCTCGCGATCGGGCTGGCCGACCTCGCCGCCAAGGCCCGCGACGGCTCGGCGACGCCGGCGGAGCTGACCGGCGGGACGTTCACGGTCAACAACTACGGCGCGTTCGGCAACGACGACGGCGACCCGATCA
>CAZSQF010000334.1:0-3218 GCA_964608935.1 uncultured Actinomycetota bacterium
GCCGCGCGCAGGGCCCACCGAGGATACGCCTCGCGGCGTGACCCTCCGCCCGGCCGCACCACCGGTCCAGCCGGCGACGCCGTGCGCCCTACCCTCACGTGACGTCACTTTCGGCATGCTCAAGGGGAAACATGAGGTCGCTCCAGGACCGAGCACGCTCGGTGCGAGCGTGACCCGCTCGTCGCGCGGCGGCAGCGGTGATCCAGCACCCTTCGATGCCCACGCCGTGGCTGTCCACGAACTACGACATGATGCCGCCGAGGCAGCCAGGCTCGTCGAGGGACTTCAGGACGAGCTCAGGGACGCCTCCATCCCGACCACGGCCGAAGAGCTCCTGAGGCGCCTGGCGGTGGCCGCTGGCCGGCTGACCGCCACCATCGATGAACTCTTCGACGACCCCGAGGAGCTGCGCCGCATCGATCCGTCCCCGGTGCGCGTGGCGTCGTCGATCGAGCAGATCGTGGCTGCTCACGACCCGCGGGGGCACGATGTCGAGCTCGACGTGGCCTCGATCGTCATCGAGCTCGACCGCGTCATCTTCGAGCGGATCGTCGACAACCTCCTGGTCAACGCGCTGCGGTACACCCCGCCGGGCTCCCGGGTACGCATCCAGGCGGTCGGCCTGCGCGGTGGCGGTCTCCGGTTGACCGTCGAGGACGATGGACCGGGGCTCACCGATGACCTCCTGGAGCGGGCGTTGGACCCGACCCTCACCGGCGGCCCCAGCGGCCTGGCCGTCGTCGCGCTGCTGGCAGCCTCCCACCGCGGGAGTGTCGAGGCGGGAGCCGTCGGCCCCGATGGTGGGCTGCGGGTGACGGTCGACCTGCCGACGGGCTCCAGGAGCCACGGGGAAGCCGACCACTGACCCGTCAGCCCGACGCCACGACGGTGGACTGCTCGTCGTCGCTGGGATGCCGGGGGACCGGCGCCACGACACCGAGGACAGCGACGGCGGCCGGCAGCAGCAACGACCACCGCAGCACCGGGATGTACGACCCACTCGCGGCGAACCCGAGGGCCAGCAGGATCGGCCCGAAGGCCGTCCCGGCCACTGACGACGCCATGACCACCCCGCGAATGCTTCCGAGGTGCACCGTGCCGAAGAAGCGCGGGAACGCCGCCGCCTCCAAGGCCCTGGCCGACCCACCCGCGGCCCCGATCGCGGCACCGTAGGCGGCCGCGCTCCACCCCGGACTGACGGCGGGCAACCCGGTGATCGCCGCAGCCAGCAGCGCCATCGCCGCGACCAGGAGGATCCGGGGCCGGACCCGGTCGACGAGACTGCCCGTCCCGAGGGTCGCAACGACACCGGCCACGGTCTGCGGGACGAAGTTCGCGGCTGCCTCGATCGGCGTCAGGCCCTGCTCGCCGAGAATCGAGATCTGGTGGAAGGCGAGGCCCGTCCCGATCAGTCCCGTGGTCACCACCGCGCCGGTGACCGCCCAGAACATCGGCGCCCGCACGGCGTCGGCTCGCGTCGCCCCCCAGACGACGGTCGTGCGGGATCGGGCCGACCTGGACTGCCCATCGACGAGCTGTCCGACGTCGTCGGGGCCGTCGCGCATACCCGTCCGGGCGATCATGAGCGTGACCACGCCAACCGTGAGCGCCGCGACGAGCCATGCCCGTCGCCAGCCCAGCCCAGTCACAGCGAGCCCGAGGGCGAGGGGCGCGATCGACAAGATCGCCTGGCCGATGGCGGAGGCGATCCCGATTGCCGTTCCCCGCTGCCGGTCGAACCAGTACGCCACCGCCGTGGAGGAGACAAGCCCCAGCGCACCCTGCCCGAACATGCGGATCCCGACGAAGCCGAACGTCAGTGCCACGATGCCGTTGACGCCTGCCATCGCCGCCAGGAGCGCGGAGAACGCGAGCGCCACCACCGTCAGGGTGTAGCGGACACCTCGGCGATCCATCAGTGACCCGAACCACGGCATCGAGACCGCCCCCGCCAGGGTGCCGACGAGGTAGGCGGCGGACACCTCGGTCCGTGTCAGCGCGAGGTCCTGCATCATCGGATCGATGAAGACCGAGACCCCCGCGGTCTGGCCGGGTGCGGTCATCCCCAGCGCGATGGCGGCAAGCGCGACGATCCGCCAGCCGTAGTAGCGGATCCCCGTGCCGGGTTCCCCGGCGGGCAGCAGTGAGAAGAGCACGGAGGTCTCGGCGTGGGAGGGAGGTCGAGCGTAGGACCCGCGAACCCTCGGGCACAGCGCGCCGTCAGGTGGATCGCCCCTCGCTAGACGTCCGGTCGGTCGCGCTCAGCCGACGCTTGACTCCAGCATCGATCTCGGCGAGCGCCGGCCGATGCAGCTCCAGGTCGGCGCGCGTGAACAGGACCATCCGGATGCGCCGGACGGTCCGCAGCGAGCTGGCGGCGTGCCGCAGTGTGCCGAGCGCCACCCCCGACGCCTCCTGCATCGGGTAGCCGAACGCCCCGGTCGAGATCGCGGGAAAGGCGATCGAATGCAACTGGTGTTCGTCAGCGAGCCGCAGGGCGTTGCGGTAGCAGTCCGCCAACAACTGCGCCGAGGGTTCGTCGCGGCCGTGGACGGGGCCCAAGCAGTGGATCACGTAGTCGTTGGGCAGACCGTGCCCTGAGGTGATCACCGCTTCGCCGGGGCTGATCGGTGCCAGCGGCGCGCACTCCTCGGCGAGGCCGGGGCCCGCGGCCCGGTGGATCGCCCCGGCGACGCCGCCGCCGATCCGGAGTTCGGCGTTCGCGGCATTGACGACGGCGTCGACGTCAGGCTGCGCGGTGATGTCCCCGTGGACGGAGCTCGAGCTGCACGGACGTCAGCGGGGCCGGCCGCCGCGCGGGATGGCGCCCTTGGGCATCGGGATGTTGCCCTTGTCCAGCGGCGCGAGCTTGCGAGCCAGCTTGGGCACCTCGGTCTTGGAGAGGGTGTTGGAGAACTTCGCCAGCTCGACCTGGAGCTTGCGCAGCTCGACCGTGTCGCCCTCCCCGTCGCCCACCAGCACGACGTGGATCGGGGTGTCGCCCACGACCCGCTTGAGCTTCTTGCGGGCCTGCGCCACCAGCCCACTGAGGCGCTGGTGGTTGTCGCCCTCGGCGACCAGCACGACGCCGGGGCGGCCGACCGCGCGGTGGACCATCTCCTGGTGCTTGTTGACCGCGACCGCGGGCGTGATGAACCACTGGCCGCGCATCTGCTCGAGCACGGCCGCGGCCGCGCCGGGCACGCCCTCGATCTGCT
>CAZSQF010000335.1:0-3188 GCA_964608935.1 uncultured Actinomycetota bacterium
GACAAGTCCAACGGCGTGGTCGAGTTCTTCCCGAACGCGGCCTTGCCGTGCCTGAACACCTGGGCGAACCCCGGCGGACAGGTGCACCCGCACGCGGTCGACCCCCCCGAAACCGAGTAACAGGTCGCGAAGGTCACGTCAGCTTGGCCAACCGGAGGGTGCCCTGGTCACGCCGAGCCATCAGTTGCGGTGGTTCGTTAGGAGGGCGGGTCGGGACCGACCGGCTTCTGGCCGTCGGTCCCGAGCTGCAGCCGCCGCGTTCGTCCTCGCGGCCCGTTCGCACCGACCCGGTGGTTCCCGCCCTGTCGTTGTGTGCGGTAGGGAGCTCCGCCCCCGACGCCCAGGGAAGCAATCACGGTGATGATCGGGCTCTCAGCACGTGAGGTTCGCGAATGGAAGTTGGCCGTAGCGTTCGCGGAAGGCGACGAGCATCTCGTGCTCGAGTAGCCGTGGATCCTCTTCGGTGACCTTCCAAACGACGCGCAGGTCGCCGCTGCCACCGAGTTGCCAGATGTAGCGGCCGCCCCAGTGGCCGACCGGCTTCCCTTGCCCATGGTCTCGGTACTGCCGAAGTCTGGTTCGGAGGCGGGCAGCCTTCCCGATGTAGACGACGGGGCAGCCGTCGACCCATGCCGCCTCCAAGGTCGTGCGGTCTGCCGTTGGATCGCGCCCTTTGAACCTACCCGCCGGATTCCGCCTCAGAAACTCCGGCGGATCCGGACTCTCCCTCACAACGACGTACACGCCCGGACGAGGAGGGATCTCGTCCCATGAGAGGTCGCTCCAGGTCACGAACCCAGCGAAGCCCTCCACCGCCAGACCCTCGCGTGTGAATTCCATCGTGATCTCTGCTGGTGGGAGGCCGGCCCACCTTCGACGTACTGGCGGCGAGATGCAAGCAGCGGTCTGGCTATGGACGCATGCCGGTCATGACCGCCCCGTCCGCCACGTCAGCTCCACGAAGAACCGGGCTCCAGATAATCACGGTGATGCTTCTTCAACGGGCGTTCGATTATGCCGCCCCGAGTGGTTCCGATGGTCTGCGGTACTGAGTGCGCCCGAGGCGCGGCGCCTAGAGTCGATCGGGCGGGAGGTCACGATGACCGAGCCGAGGGACTACTTCGATCTTCAGGTCGTAGAGGTTCACTTCGTACCCGTGATGCCGGGCCAGAGGCCCGACGAAATCTGGTTTGCCGTCCCGCATCCTGCCTCCGAGGAGCAGGCGCCTCCGGCCCGGAACGAGATCGAACGGGACCTCCTTCATCACTTCGTCGAAGGGCATACGAAAGCCGAGGGTTGGAGTCCCCCGTACTCGCTCGAAGCGCGATCTTCGTATCTCAGCTGGGGGGCCGACGGTGCCAACCTGTCGGTCGTCCTCATCACCGCGTCTGCCGTCGCGGGAGCGGTCCCCAATGATCTCTGGTCGGGCTTCCGAGCATGGCTGCGTGAGCGAGGCGACGACCACGAAGTCGACATATCGGACGAGAACGCCGAAGGACATGCTCGCTGGCGTGTAGAGGCATCGTTCGGGGTGTCGATCGACGATCTCAAGCTCCTCGCCGAGGAGCGGCGCCCGGCAGATCGAGAGTGGACGTTCACATTTGCGGCACCCCGAGGGGAGCGATTCGAAGTGGAGGTGGCACGGGAGGGACGCGGCCTTGTGACTGGACGCATCCGGCGTGCAACTGAACACTCAGACGATGAGCCTCACCAGGACCAGTGACCGCCGTGTCAGCCATGTGCGGCAGGGCCGGCGTACGTCCCCGCACATCGTCACGGCGATGATCGCGCTACGACCCGTCGTGTACCGTCCAGTTCGGGCGTGCGGTGGTCGTTGGAACCCGCAGGTTGTCAGAGGTCGTGTTTGAGGGCGGCGGCGAGGTTGTCGCGTCCCTCGCATCCTAGCTTTTGGTAGATGTGGGTCAGGTGGGTCGCCACGGTGCGGGGCGAGACGAACAGCGTGTCGGCGATCTGCCGGTTGGAGTGGCCGCGCGCCGCCAGCTGTGCGACCCGCTCTTCGCTCGGGGTGAGGGCTGCGAGTCCGGTGGTGGCGGCCCGGCGGGGGCGGGCGCCGGAGACGACGAGTTCCTCCCGTGCCTGTTCGGCGAGCGCGATCGCGCCGTGGTGGTGTGCGAGGTCGAGTGCCGCTCGCAGCGGCTCGCGGGCATCCTTGGGGCGGCCGGCCCGGCGGGTCATCGCCCCGAGCTCGATCAGGGCCCGGATGCGAAGCAGGACCCGTGGGGTGTCGGCGAGGACCTCGAGGGCATGGTGCAGCCGATCGACCCCGCCGTCGTCGCCGTCGAGCAGGGCGAGGGTGGTCAGTGCCTGGCCGATCGCGCCCGGGACCTGGCCATTGGTCGCGAGGGTCAGCTCGTCCTCGGCCAGCTGTCTGGCTCGTGTGCGCTCACCGAGCTGGGTCAGCGCGCGGGCAGCGTGCGATCGCCACGCGAACATGGTCGGCGTGTCCACACCGCCGCGGTCGGCGAGCACGCGTCCGCAGGCGAGCAGGTTGTCGAGGGCCGCGGCGGCGTCGCCGCGTGCGAAGCACAGTCGGCCCCGGCTGTCGAGGTAGAAGGGGTTGCGCCCCGCATGTTCGCGCGGATGCGGGTCAGCGAGCACGCGTTCGGCCGCGTCGAGCTCGGCCCGTTCGATCAGGACGTTGGCGAGGTGCGCACGCGCGTAGGGGGTGCGGTCTGAGGGCGGTTCGGCCAGCCGCAGGTCGGCGTAGGACTGGGCGTCGACGGCGGCGTCGGCGACGTGTCCACGGCGCAGGTTGAGTTCGGACCGCAACGCACGACCCGTGAGCTCCAGCGACACGGACCCGGACGCGGCTGCGGTCTGGATGGCGGCGTCGCAGGCGCGTTCGGCCGCGTCGAGCCGGTCGATCCAGATGAGGGTCGTGACGGCGTACACCAGCTGGAAGCTGCCGGTGCCGATCAGCCAACCCTGGGACAGGGCCTGCTCGGCCAGTGCTGCGACCGTTGCCGGGGGCTGGTTGCGTTCGAGGGCCGACAGGGCGAGGTTGGCGAACAGCACGACGCTCGCCGGTCGTGGCGGGGTCGCCTGTGGTGCGAGCGTGTCGAGCCGGGCCAGGGCACGCTCGTGGGTCTGGTGGTGGAGTCGGGCCATCCCCAGCAGCTCGGCCTCGGTCTGCAACGTCACATCCTGGTCACGGACGTCCCCCTCCG
>CAZSQF010000336.1:0-3181 GCA_964608935.1 uncultured Actinomycetota bacterium
GATCTTCTGATGGCGGCGCTGGATCGAGCACTCCCGCTCGAGCAGGTGCACCACCTGCCCGAACCCGTCGCCGAAGACCTGGACCTCGATGTGGCGCGGTCGGCGCACCAGCCGCTCGAGGATCAACCGGTCGTCACCGAACGCGCCGGCCGCCTCGCGCCGCGCCGCTGCCACCGCCTCGGCCACCCCGTCAGGTTCCGTGACCGTGCGCATGCCCTTGCCGCCACCGCCGGCGACCGCCTTGACGACCAGCGGCAGCCCGAGCTCGCCGGCTGCCGCCACCAGCTCCGTGTCGTCCAACCCGTCGTCGTCTGTCCCGGGCACGACGGGGACGCCAGCCGCCGTGAGCTCCCGCTTGGCCGCCGCCTTGTCGCCCATCAAGCGGATCACCTCCGGCGACGGGCCGACGAACGTCAACCCGGCAGCGGCCACCCGCTCGGCGAAGGCCGCGTTCTCCGCCAGGAAGCCGTAGCCGGGGTGCACGGCGTCCGCCCCGGATTCGATCGCCGCTGCGACGACCGCGTCGATGTCCAGGTAGCTCTGTGACGGCGGTGCCGGGCCGAGCCCGACCGCCGCATCCGCCTCGTGGACGTGCGGCTCGTCCGCGTCCACGTCCGAGTGCACCGCCACCGTCGCGACCCCGAGCCGCCGGCACGTCCGCATCACACGTCGGGCGATCTCGCCACGATTGGCCACGAGCACACGTTCGAACACCCTCGGACTCCTCCTAGTCGCCGGCGGACGGGTGCCAGGCGGGCCTGCGCTTGTCGAAGAACGCCCGCATGCCCTCCTGGCCCTCGGCCCCCACGCGCAGCCGCGCGATCAGCTCGACCCGCAGCTGCTCGGTGTCGGCCGGCGTCCCGGCCGCCTCGATCGCGGCGACGAGCGGCTTGATCTCGCGCTGGGCGGCGGGCCCGGCCGCGAGCACCTCGTGCAGGACAGCCTCGAAGGTCGTGTCGAGATCGTCGGGTTCGCACACCTCGTCGACGAGACCGAGGTGGAAGGCACGGTCGGTGTCGAACCGCTCACCGGTGAGGAAGTACCGGCGCGCGGCGCCGACCCCGATCCGGGGTTGGACGTAGGCCGAGATCATCGCCGGTGCGATCCCGAGCCGCGCCTCGGTGAACCCGAACCATGCGCCGCGCACCGCGACCGCGATGTCGACGCAACCGAGCAGGCCTGCCGCGCCGCCGAGGGCATGGCCGTTGACGCGTGCCAGCGTCGGCGCGGGGAAGCCGTCGAGGGCGGCCAGCATCCGTTCGAACCGGCGTGCATCGGTGACGTTCTCGTCGAAGGTGTAGTCGACCATCGCCGACATCCAGGTGATGTCGGCGCCGGCGGAGAACGCCGTGCCCGCACCGGTGAGCACGAGCGCCCGGACCGTGTCGTCGCCGGCGAGGTCGGTGACGGTGTCGGCGACCGCTCCCATCAGCTCGGCGTCGAAGGCGTTGCGCGTCTCGGGCCGGTTCAGCGTCAGCGTGACCACCCCGCGGTCGTCGCGCTCGGTCCGCAGCACCTCGCCGGTCACATCGACTCCTCACCGTGGCGGTCACGAGGGTAGTGACGGCCGCTCGGGACGTGCGCATACCGCTCGGACGGGCGACGGTGGGTCACACCTGCCCGTGCCCGAGCGTGAGCATGGTGGGGCGCGACGGCACGCCACGGCCATCGGAGGGCATGTGCACGCACCGCCGGAGCTGACGGCCTTCGTCCAGCGGGAGCACCCGCGGCTCGTGCGCGCGGTCGACCTGCTGCTCGACGACCGTGCGGTGGCCGAGGAGGTCGCCCAGGAGGCACTGCTGCGCGCCGCGACGCGCTGGGAGCACGTGAGCCGTCTCGGCTCGCCCGGTGGCTGGGTCCACCGGGTCGCGGTGAACCTCGCCACCTCCCAGCTGCGCCGGCGCCGGCTCGAGCGACGCGCGCGGGCCCGGCTCCAGGCCGACGAGGCCGACCGCACGCCCGACGCGGCCTCCGCGGTGGCGGTCCGCGACGCGCTGGCGGCGCTGCCCGAGCGCCAGCGCCGCGCGCTCGTGCTGCGTCACGTCCTGCAGTGGACCGCTCCCGAGATCGCCGAGCTTGACGGGTCCAGCGCGGATGCCGTGCGCCAGCAGCTGCGCCGTGCCCGGGCCGCGCTGCGCGAGCGGCTCGGCGTGGATCTGGACGAGGAGGAGACGACCGATGCCCGCTGACCTCGAACAGCTGCTGATGGACGCCTCGGGCGACCCCCCCGCGGCACCCGATGCCGACGCGCTGTGGGCCGCCGGCCGTCGCCGTCGCCGCTACCGCACGATCGGTGCCGTCGCCAGCGGTGTGGTGGCCCTGATCGGTGCGGGCGCCGTGTCGGTCGCGCTGCTGACGGCCGGATCCGCGCCGGTGATCGAGCCGGTGGGCGAGACGGATCCGCCGCCGGCCGACGAACCCGCCGATCCGCCGATCGACGACCCCGAGCCGACCGATCCGGCACCGGGCGACGACCCCGACGCGCAACCGGCTGCACCCGAGCCGGATGCGGCCGCGATGGAGGATCCGTGCGCGGCGCACGAGGGGCAGGAGGACGGGCTGGTGATCGATGTCGTCTCGCCCGTCGACGGCCAGCACGTGACCGGCGAGATCGAGCTCGTCGGGTGCGCGAGGGTGTTCGAGGCGACGGTGCGCTATCGGCTGCGGGGGCACGATGGTGAGCCGATCGTCGACACGTTCACGACCGCCACCGCCGGCGGGCCCGCCATCGGGGAGTTCCGCGAGACCATCGAGGTGACCGCGACCGGCGTGCTGACGCTCGAGGTGTTCTGGGACGACCCAGCGACCGGCTCCGAGGCGGCCGACGACCCCGAACGCGACCTCGTGACGGTCGAGATCGTGGCCGAGTGACCGACCGCTACATGCGGAAGATGCCCCAGTCGGGGCGCTCGATGGGGGCGTTGAGGGCGGCGGAGATGCCGAGGCCGAGGACGTCGCGGGTCTCGGCGGGGTCGATGATGCCGTCGTCCCACAGCCGGGCGGTGGAGTAGTAGGGGTGGCCCTGGGTTTCATACTGGTCGCGGATCGGGTCCTTGAAGGCGTCCTCGTCCTCGGCCGACCAGCCCTCGCCCTGCGCCTCGAGCGCGTCGCGTCGGACCGTTGCGAGCACGGTCGCGGCCTGCTCGCCGCCCATCACCGAGATCCGGGCGTTGGGCCACGT
>CAZSQF010000337.1:0-3169 GCA_964608935.1 uncultured Actinomycetota bacterium
ACGGCAACAGCTACTTCTGGGTCAAGCCCGACCGCATCGTCCCGGTCGACCGGGTCCGCGAGGTCGGCGGCCGGCTCGACCACCGCGGCCACGAGGTCCGACCCTTCGACGAGGACCGCGCGGTCGAGGTCGCCCGATGGTTCCGTGACCAGGGCATCGACACGCTCGGTGTGTGCTTCGTCCACGCCTACGCCAACGACGTCCACGAACGGCGGATGCGCGGGGTGCTCGAACGCGAGCACCCGGATGCGGTCGTGTCGCTGTCGAGCGAGGTTCTGCGCGAGTACCGCGAATACGAGCGCACCGTCACGACGCTGGTCGACGCGTCGGTCAAGCCGCGCGTCACCCGCTACATCCGCGGCATCGCCGAGCGCCTCCACGCCTACACCGGCCCGGCCCAGGCCGACGGCGACCCGACCAACGTTCCCTTCTACGTCATGAAGTCCAACGGCGGGGTGATCAGCGCCGACGAGGTCGTCCACCAGCCGATCACCACGGTCCTGTCGGGTCCGGCGGCGGGTGCGCTCGGCGCGGCGCTCGTGGCCGGCGAAGCCGGGCACGAGCGCATCCTCACCCTCGACGGCGGCGGCACCTCGACCGACGTGTCGGTCGTGCTCGGGGGTGAGCCGACCCTCACGACCGAGGGGTCGGTCGGGCGCTTCCCGTCCAAGATCCCGATGATCGACATCGTCACCGTCGGTGCCGGCGGCGGCTCGATCGCCTGGATCAGCCCGGAGAGCAACCTCAAGGTCGGACCGCGGTCGGCCGGCGCCGACCCGGGCCCGCTGTGCTACGCCAAGGGCGGGACCGAGCCGACGGTGACCGACGCGCACGTCGTGCTCGGCCGGATCCCGGCGCACCTGCTCGGCGGCGAGATCCCGCTCGACGCCGACGCGGCCAAGAAGGGCATCGAGCGGCTCGCCGGCGACCTCGGGCTCACCCCACTCGACGCCGCGCGGGGCATCCTCGAGATCTCGGCGTGGAACCAGGCCAACGCGATCCGCCAGATCACCGTCAAGCGCGGATTGGACGTGCGCGAGTTCGCGATGGCCGCGTTCGGCGGATCCGGGCCCCTGCTCGTGTGCCGGCTGATCGACGTCCTCGGGCTCCGCGCGGTCGTGATCCCGTTCGAGCCCGGCAACCTGTCCGCGTTCGGCCTGCTGACCGTCGACGTCAAGAACGACTACGTGCAGACCCACGTGGTCAAGGACGACGCGCTCGACCGCGACGAGATGACCGCCGTCTACCGCACGCTCGAGTCATCCGCGGCTGCGGCGCTCACCCGCGAGGGCTTCGACCCGACCGAGCACGGGTACGTGCGCACGGCCGACCTGCGCTACGACGGCCAGGCCTTCGAGGTGCGAGTCGCTGCGCCCGACGGTCCGATCGATGACGAGTTCCAGCGCGCGGTCGTCGACGCGTTCCACGACGAGCACGAGCGTCTCTACGGCTACTGCTACCGCCCTGATCAGGCCACGGACGGCGACCCCGGCGCGACTGCCCACAAGCACGGCGTCGAGTGGGTCAACCTGCGGGTGAGCGGCGTCGGCCCCATCCGCCGGCCCGCGTTGCGCCGCCTCGACCCGGGTGACGGCGACGTCACGCCGGCGCGCACGGGCACCCGCCTGGTGGCCTTCGAGGGCGACGTCGTGGACACGCCGATCTTCGCCCGCGACCGACTGCGTGCCGGCGACGTGGTGACCGGTCCGGCGATCATCGAGGAGTTCGGCTCGACCGTGCCGATCCATCCCGGGTTCGGGGCCCGCGTGGACGAGCTCGCCAACCTCGTCGTCACCTCACAGGAGCGATGACCATGCCCTTCGACCTCGTCGTCCGCGACGCCCGCCTGCGCGACGGGCGTGTGGTCGCGCTCGGCGTCGAGGGCCAGACCTTGACCGCCGTGGCCGACGAACCGCTCCAGGGCGGTGAGGTGATCGACGCCGACGGGCGGCTGGTCACCGAGGCGTTCGTCAACGGCCACATGCACCTCGACAAGGTGTATTCGCTGTCGCGGGTCGGCGACGAGGCCCTGGCGGCCTACACCGCCGGGACCATGGGCGGGGCGATGACCGCCATCGAGCTGGCCCGTCAGGTCAAGGACGGCTACGACCGGTCCTGGATCGAGCCCAACGTCCGGCGCGCGCTGATCGAGGCCGTGCGGCACGGCTCGCTGACCATCCAGGCGTTCGTGGACGTGGACACGACCGGCGGCCTGGAGGGCCTGCACGGGGTGCTGGCGGCACGGGAGGCGTTCAAGGACGTGCTCGACGTCGAGGTGGTCGCCTTCCCGCAGGACGGCGTGCTGCGCGACCCCGGCGCCGCCGAGCTGGTCGAGGAGGCGCTGGCGCTCGGCGCCGACGTGGTCGGCGGCATCCCCTGGATCGAGCACTCCGACCGTGATGCCCAGCGCCACGTCGACTGGGCCTGCGAGCTCGCGTCGCGCACCGGCAAGCGGGTCGCGATGCTGGTCGACGACGCCGGCGACCCGGCCCTGCGCACCACCGAGATGCTGGCCGTCGCGATGCTCGAGCACGACCTCGTCGGGCGTGGGGTGGCGTGCCATGCACGCGCCGTCGGCACCTACGAGCGGCCGTCCCAGCTGCGGCTGGCCGGACTGGCGCAGCGGGCCGGGCTGACGTTCGTCAGCGACCCCCAGACCGGCCCCGTCCACCTGCCGGTCGAGCTGTTCGACGACCTCGGGGTCCCCGTGGCACTCGGGCAGGACGACATCGAGGACGCCTACTACCCGTTCGGGCGTCACTCGATGCTCGAGATCGCGTTCCTCGCCGCCCACTCGCTCGGATGGCTGTCGGGGGCGCAGCAGCAGCGCCTCGTCGACCTCGTCACGACCCAGGCCGCGCGGGTGCTCGGTCGCGATGGCGCCGGCCTGACCGAGGGCGTTCGTGCCGACCTCGCGGTCCACGACTCTGAGCGGCTCGTCGACGTGCTGCGCGAGCACGCGGCACCGAGGTGGGTGGTCAGCCGCGGACGGGTCGTCGCCGAGACCACCAGCACCACCCGCTTCGCCGACCTCCCGGAGGGTTCCGGATGAGCGACACCGCGACTGCCGGAAAGGTCGACCCGGTCGTCCTCGAGATCGTCCAGGGCACGCTCGCGTCGATCGAGAAGGAGGTCGAGGACGCGATCGGCCGGACGTCGCGGTCGCCGA
>CAZSQF010000338.1:0-3164 GCA_964608935.1 uncultured Actinomycetota bacterium
AATACGAGATCCCGCCGACGAGCACGAGCTGGTCGCAGGTCTCGGGGCTGGCGTGGGCCAGGTGCTGGGCCACGAGCGTGCCGAGCGAGTGGCCGACGAGCGTGACCGCGGGCAGCTCGAGGTGGTGGATCAGCTTCTGGACGTCGCGGGCCCAGCCGTCGATGGAGAACTTGCCGCGGCCCTGGCTGCGCCCGTGGCCCCGGAGGTCCATCGCGACACAGTGGTGGTGCTGCTGCATGGCCTGCATCACCCCGTGCCAGGCGTTCGCAGATCCGCCGAGCCCGTGGACGAAGACGACCGGTGGCCCTTCGCCGTAGCTGACGTAGTGCATGGTGTTGCCGTCGATGTCGGCGAACACGGTGGTCCCCTCGGTGTCGGGGGCCGCAGGTGCGGTTCGCAAGGTGCGCGCCTGGCGGCCCAGAGTGTGCCGGTGGGCCGCACCGGTGGCGGCGGGCCCGTTCGTCGGGGAGCCTACCGGCGGTCACGCCTCGGTCCCGTCGGCCCGTCGGGTCCGAATCCCTGGTGGTCGGCGTGGTGCGAGGAGGAGGGTCGGCGTGCGCCTCGAGGTCACCCAGGACGTCGCTGCTGCCCCCGAGGTGGTGTGGGCCGTGCTCACCGCCTGGGAACGCCAGCCCGAGTGGATGCTCGACGCCGAGGACGTCGAGGTGCTCACGCCCGAGCGCGTCGGCCGCGGGGTGACGATCCGCTGTCCCACGAACCTGTTCGGCGTGACCGTCCAGGACGTGATGCGTGTGACCGGCTGGGACGAGCCCACCTACCTCGAGGTCGTGCACCTCGGCCGGATCATCACCGGCACCGGCGCCTTCGAGCTGTCGCCGCTCCCGGGCGGTGGGTGCCGGGTGCGGTGGTGGGAGGAGATCGGACCGCCATTCGGGCGCGTCGGCGAGTGGGGAGCGACGACATTGGTCCTGCCCGTCGTACGTCGCGTCTTCGCGCGCAGCCTGCGCCGCCTGGCGGCGCTGGCCGAGGCCGCGCGCGCCGACGCCGGCTGACCGGGCGCGACGGGTCGGTCAGCGGCGCACCGGGCCGAGTGACTTGAAGGCCTCGAAGGGCTGGCGGCACGTGTGGCAGAAGCGCACGTCGCGGCACGGCGTCGGCCCGAAGGACGACTCGCGCTCGGTGTCGTCGGACGCGCAGTAGGGGCAGGCGCGATGCCCGGGAGCCCCGGCGCGGGCGTCACCTCCCGGCACGCTGCTGACCGCGAGCGGCAGCACCGGGCGGCCGTCGGGATCGGCGGCGCCGTGGACCTCGCCGCCGGGCGGCGCGATCCCGAACTCACGCAGCCGCTCTCGTCCCTCGGCGTCGATGCGGTCGGGCGTCCACGGCGGGTCGTAGCGGAAGCGGACCCGCACCTCTTCGACGCCCGTGACGCTGCTCACGGCGTCGACGACGTCCCGCTCGATCATCTCGGTCGCCGGGCACCCGGAGAAGGTCGGCAGCAGCTCGACGGTGACGGTCCCGCCATCGACGGTCACGTCGTGGAGCATCCCGAGCATCCCCACCGTCACGGGTGGCAGCTCGGGGTCGGGCACCGCCTCGACCGCGCGGCGGACGGCGTCGGGGTCCACGCCCACGGTGTGCACCGGGCTCACCACCTCGCTCCCGGGTGCTCGCGGTACAGCAGGGTCATCTCCGGCCACACGTCGTCGGTGAAGTCCGCCGAGTGGTGGCCGTCACGCCCGCCGGCCGCGTCCTCGGGAACGACCGCGTCGGGCGCGGGGACGAGCTCGCCGAGGCCGGCCTCCTCGAGCATCGGTCCGATGGCCTCGAGCCAGCGCTCCCGGAGCTCGGCGTGCCCGACCGGGAGCAGACCGGCAGCGACGACCTCGTCCTCCGCGGGCGGCGGCTCCCCGAGGCCGAGCGCCTCCGGCAGCACGTCGGCGAGCGCCGCCCGGAGTCGACCGAAGGACTCGTCCCCACCGGCGGCGAGACGCCGGAACCAGTGGTCGGCGTGCTCGAGGTGGTAGCGCTCCTCGTGCCGCAGCTTGGTCGCGACCGCGGCCACGTCGGAGTCGCTCGACCCGACCAGGGCCTCGAGCCGGACGCTGGCGAAGTGGTCGTAGGCGAAGTGGCGTGCCAGTGTGAAGGCGAAGTCGCGCGGCGGGCGTTCGCACAGGATCGCGTGCCGGTACTCGCCCGGCTCGCGTCCGAGGCCGAGCGCATCCACGGCGGCGCGCATGTCGGCAGCGCCCTCACCGACCAGCATCTGGTACCACATGTCGGCGTGGTTGATGGCGTCCTGGGCGATGGTCGAGAACGCGAGGTCCTCCTCGATGGACGGGGCGACGCCGGTCCAGTGCGATGCGCGGTGGCCGGTGATCAGCTCGTCGTCGCCGATGGCGAGCAGGAGCGACGCCCGGGGCGTGGTCAGGTCCGGCAGGGTGGCGGTCGACATCTAGCTCGCCTCCCCGTTGCCGCGGCCGGGAACCGCCCGCTCGCGCAGGTGACCGCGTCCGCGTGCATCGGCGGCCTCGCGGGCGGCCTGTCGCTTCTCGCGGAACCCCGAGTAGCCGGACTGGAGCCGATAGCTGATGTCGACGGTCCGCTCGAGCAGCGAGGGATCCTCCAGGCGGTGCAGATGGTCGCTGCGCACCACGGCGTAGTCGACCCCCTCGTTGTGGCGGAAGTGGGTCTCGCGGGCGAGCAGGAGCGCGGTGCGGTGGTCGGGCGCGTGCACCGTGCCCGCGTGCTCGAGCGGGTCCTCCCACCGTCGGCGGCCGAACACCTCGTAGGTTGCCACGGGACCCTCCTCAGGCGGCGGCGGGAACGTCGTCACCGGTCACGATGTCGTGCACCCAGGTGTGATTGCGCCACAGCAGCTGGCGCCAGTACAGCCGGGTCGCGGTCGCCTCGGTCGGCTCGCCCTTGACGATCTGGCGGAGCCGATCCCAGTCGGGCTCGGTGTAGGACCACTGCTTGGCGTCGGGGTCGTAGCGCAGCGCGGGGTCGGGCGTGTCGATGCCCATGTCCCACAGCTTGGGGACGTACTGGTTGATCCACTCCTGGCGTGACTGCTCGTTGGTGCGGGTCTTGATGCCCCACTCGATCGACGGGTCCTCCTCGGCCGGGACATCGGTGCCGAAGAAGTGCATGATCGGCTCCCACCAGCGGTTGACCGCCTCCTGGAGCATCTCGAACTGCTC
>CAZSQF010000339.1:0-3125 GCA_964608935.1 uncultured Actinomycetota bacterium
TTGCCGATGTCGTGGATGTCGCCCTTGACGGTGCCGATCACGACCTTGCCGATCGGCTTGGCCCCGGTCTCGGCGAGCAGGGGCCGCAGCACCTCCATGCCGCCCTTCATCGCGTTGGCGGCCAGCAGCACCTCGGGCACGAACAGCACGCCGTCACGGAAGTCGATCCCGACGATGCGCATGCCCTCGACCAGCGCCTCGTCGAGGACGCGCTTGGCGGTCCAGTCACGCGCGAGCAGGAGGTTGGTGCCCTCAACGATCTCGTCGGCGAGGCCGTCGTAGAGGTCGGCGTGCATCTGTTCGACGAGATCCTCGTCGCTCAGGCTCGCGAGATCGATGTCGTCGTCGAAGTGCTCGTCGGACATCCTGGCGCCCTCCCAGCGTGCAGCCGGTCAGCCCGGCGTGGCGACTCCCGGGCTGCATGGACGAAGCCGAGGCCGGACGGCCTCATCTGTCGGCCCCAATGTAGGGCCTTTCTGCTCAAGACGCAACGGTTGCGCATGCCGCACCACGGTGCGGGATCAGTCGTTGCGTCGGCTCAGGTGCCGGACGGTGAGGTAGGTGGCGACGGCGGCGCCGGTCACGGCCAGGGTGGTGCCGCCGGTGGTGAGGATCTGGACCAGGGTGAGGGGGACGCCTTCGGCGCACGCCTCGGTGCCGAGAGCGGAGGAGCCACCGGTCGCGCAGGCGTTGGTCAGCGCCACGACCGCCGCGACGAGCACCGCCAGCCCGCCGACGAGGGCCATCGCCCACGCCGCCCAGACCGGCCAGGCTGGTCGGATCGGCTCCACGGGCTCCTCCCTGTTACCGAGCACGCGAACGGTACACCCGACAGAGGGCTCACAGCGGTCACGACCTACCGGGCGAACCGTTCGGGCAGCAGGCCGGCGGCCAGCTCGCGCACGTAGTCCTCGTCGGGGCCGGCGCCGACGACCGCCGTCCGATCCGCCTGGTCGACACCGGGGCGGAGCGGCAGCAGCGGCTCGCCGGCGAGCGTCACCACCGCGCCGCCGGCCTCGGTCACGAGCAGCGCGCCCGCCGCGATGTCCCACACCTTGGGCACCAGTGCCACCGATGCTGCAGCCACGCCCTCGGCGACGACCGCGAGGTCGAGCGCCGTCGAACCCATCACCCTCGGGTTGAGGCGGAGGCCCGCGCTGCGGGCGCGGCGTGCGGTCGCCGTCGTGAGCATGACCGGCACGTGGCGGTTGCGCGGATCCTGCCAGTCCACCGGATCGGCCACCGCCAGCCGCTGGTCGCCGCGCCACGCGCCGCCGCCGGCGGTCGCCACGTAGCGAGCGCCCACGACCGGTGCGTCGACGACGCCGAGCACGGGTTGGCCGTCGAGCGCGAGCGCGACCGACACGCACCAGTACGGCAGGCCGGTGGTGAAGTTCGACGTGCCGTCGATCGGATCGACGATCCAGCACCACTCGGTGGTGGGGGTGAGGGTGTCGCGCTCCTCGCTGACCAGCCCGTGGGTCGGGAACGCGTCGGCGATGACGGCCCGGAGCCGATCGTCGGCGCCCCGGTCGGCGGCGGTCACCGGTGTGCCGTCCGTCTTGGATTCGTGCACGAGCTCGCCCGCGGCGGCGCCGAGCCAGGGGTCGAGGTCGTCGAGGACGGCCCCGAGGACGACCACGGCCCGATCGACGACGCGTCGGGCCGGGGCGGCCAGCTCACCCACGAACGTGCCTCCCCGGTCCTCGTTGTCGCGCATCGGCGTCCAACCGTAGTCGGCGTTGGGTTCGCACCCCACTGCGCGCTTGGCGCCTGCCAGCGCGCCGGTGTTCGCATTGACACCTACGGCACCGTAACTTACGGAGGCGTAGGTAGTTTCCTTCGAGCCTTGGCGAGGTCCACCGCATGGCCCAGATGACCGCCCCACCGACCGTGCACGACGAGACCCCGACGATCCGCGGCATCGCGCCGGTCGCACCGCGCGTGCTGAAGTGGCAACGGATCAGCCTGGTGGTCATCACCGTCCTGCCGCTGCTTGGCCTGGCTGCCGCGCTGTGGTGGGGCTGGGGGCGTGGGGTCAGCGGTGTCGACGTCGGGCTGCTGGTCGGCTTCTACCTCGCCTCGGGCCTCGGCATCACCGTCGGCTTCCACCGGCTGCTGACCCACCAGAGCTTCAAGGCGCCGGCCTGGGTACGCGGCGCCTTCGCCGTGGCCGGGTCGTTGGCCATCCAGGGCGCGGTGATCGACTGGGTCGCCACCCATCGGCGCCACCACGCCTACTCCGATCAGTTCGGTGACCCCCATTCGCCGCACGTCGACGCTCAGGGTGGCGCCGTCGGGCTGTTGCGCGGGTTGTGGTACGCGCACGTGGGCTGGTTGTTCGCGCCGGACGCCACCGTCGCCAAGGCCTGGGCACCGGACCTGCTCCGCGACCCGGTGATCGCGCGGGTCTCGAAGGCCTTCCCGTGGCTGCTGGCGGCGTCCTTCGTGCTGCCTGCCGTGCTCGGCGGGCTGCTGACCGGGTCGTTCGCCGGCGCGTTGAGCGGGTTCCTGTGGGGCGGGCTCGTGCGGATCCTGCTCCTGCACCACGTGACGTGGTCGATCAACTCGATCTGCCACGTGTTCGGGAGCCGGCCCTTCAAGAGCCACGACGAGAGCCGCAACAATGCGGTGATGGCCCTGCTCGGGTTCGGTGAGGGCTGGCACAACGGCCACCACGCGTTCCCGGCGTCGGCCCGTCACGGCATCCGCTGGTGGGAGTTCGACCTGTCGTGGTTGGTCATCCGTACCCTGGCGGCCGTGCGGCTGGCACGGGACGTGAAGGTGCCGACGCCGGCGCAGATGGCCCGGCGCGTCCGGACCTGACGCCGAGCACGTCCAACGGCTCCCGCTGCCCCGCACTCAGGGACAGCCGGTAGCGAGGGGACCCTGGGGATGGCGACCAACGACACCGCGACATCCGGGACTCGGCGCAGCGGCCGGGTCCGGATGACCGCCCAGGAGCGGCGGGAGCAGCTGATCGGCGTCGCGCGTTCCATCTTCGCCCAGAAGGGCTACGAGGCGGCCTCGATCGAGGAGATCGCCGAGCACGCGGACGTGTCGAAGCCGATCGTCTACCAGCACTTCGGCGGCAAGGAGGGCCTGTACGCGGTCGTCGTCGACCG
>CAZSQF010000340.1:0-3122 GCA_964608935.1 uncultured Actinomycetota bacterium
CACCGAGCGGGACCGGGGCTACTGGCGCGACGTCGGGACCATCGACGCCTACCACGAAGCCCACCTCGACCTCATCTCGGTCCACCCGATCTTCAACCTCTACAACCTCGAGTGGCCGATCTACTCGTGGCACGACCCGCTGCCCCCGGCCAAGTTCGTGTTCGACCAGGACGACCGGCGTGGTTTCGCCGTCGACTCGATGGTGTGCTCGGGCGTGGTCGTCTCCGGCGGGACGGTGCGCCGCTCGGTGCTCTCCCCCGGCACCCGCGTGCACACCGGCGCGGTGGTGGAGGACTCGGTCGTCCTGCACAACGTCGACATCGGCCGTGGGGCCGTGATCCGCCGCAGCATCATCGACAAGAACGTCACGATCCCGCCCGGCACGCAGATCGGCGTCGACCCCGAGGCCGACCGCGAACGCTTCCACGTTTCCGACGGGGGCGTCGTGACCATCGGCAAGGGCGACCCGGTGCCCGGGCCCGCCGACCACTGATGCGCTGCCCGCCGCCGCGCTCGAGCTGGAGTCGCTCGTGACCGACCGTCCCCGTGTCGGGCTGTTGACCCGGGAGTACCCGCCGGAGGTGTACGGGGGCGCCGGCGTCCACGTCGACGAGCTGTCACGCGCGCTGGCGGGGCTCGTCGACCTCGAGGTCCACTGCTTCGGCGCGGAGCGGGACGACCCCCTGGTCGCGGCGAGCTATCGCGAATGGGACGCACTGGCGGGTGACGCGCCCTATCGCGCCGCCCTCGGGATCGTGTCCGCGGACCTGGCCATGGTGGCCGGTGTCGAGGGGGTCGACCTCGTCCACAGCCACACGTGGTACGCCAACCTCGCCGGGCACCTCGCCAAGCTCGTCCACGGCGTCCCGCACGTGGTCACGACCCACAGCCTCGAGCCCCTGCGCCCGTGGAAGCGGGAGCAGCTCGGCGGCGGGTACGCGCTGTCGAGCTTCTGCGAGCAGACCGCGATCGAGCACGCGGACCGGATCATCGCGGTGTCCGAGGGCATGCGGGCCGACGTGCTCGCCGCCTACCCCGCCGTCGATCCGGGCACCGTCGAGGTGATCCACAACGGCGTGGACCCCGATGCCTACCGACCCGTCGACGACACCGGTCCGCTGGTGGCCAACGGCATCGACCCGCACCGGCCCTATGCCGTGTTCGTCGGCCGCATCACGCGCCAGAAGGGGGTCGTCCACCTGCTCGACGCTGCCGAGCTCCTGCCGCCCGGCAGCCAGCTCGTGCTGTGCGCCGGCGCGCCGGACACCCCCGACATCGCCGCCGAGTTCCGCGACCGCGTCGCCGGGCTGGCCGACGCTCCCGTCGACGTCGTGTGGATCGAACGGATGCTGCCGCGCGAGGAGATCGTGCCGGTGCTGTCGGGCGCCCGCGTGTTCGTGTGTCCGTCGATCTACGAGCCGTTCGGGATCGTCAACCTCGAAGCCATGGCCTGCGGCACGGCGGTGGTGGCCAGCGCAGTCGGCGGCATTCCCGAGGTCGTCGTGGAGGGCGAGACGGGATCGCTCGTCGCCTTCGACGCGGGCGACGACACGCTGGGCAGCCCGACCGACCCGGAGGCGTTCGCGCGTGCCCTCGGTGAGCGCGTCGCCGGGCTGCTCGAGGACGGGGACGCGGCGGAGGCCATGGGGCGCGCGGGACGGCAACGGGTCGAGGACCGGTTCGGGTGGCCGGCGATCGCGGCCGAGACCGCGGCGCTGTACCGCCGGCTCGTGGCCGGCGCCGATCAGCCGTCGCGCTCGTAGCCGGCGCTCACGAGCGCACCCAACGGATCGTCCTCGGCGAGCAGCTCCGACGCGTCGAGACAGCCACGGGGGGCCGGGTCGGCAAGGCGCAGGCGATCGCACGCGAGCGCCTGGGCCTGCGTACCCCGCAGCTGCGCCTCCGCCGAGATCGGGCGCCCCGGGAAGTCGGGCTCCGCCAGGAGCGTGAGCTGGTGGATCATGGCGGGTGCGGCCCGCGTGGCGTCTTCGAACTGGAACCTCGAGTTCAGCTCGACGACCAGACGGCCGGCCTCGAGTCGGGCGCTCGACTCGACACCGGTGAGCTCGAAGGCGGCCACCCGCAGCACCCCGTCGCTGCGCACCCATTCGCGCAGGCCGTCGCGGGCCGGGGCGAAGTCGCCCGAGCGCAGTAGCTCGCACGTGGCCTCGAGCGCCCGAACCCCGGCAGCACGGGCGATCCGGTCACCCACCACCGTGATCGACTCGGCACAGGCCGGACCGGGCTCCTCCTCGTCGGTCTCGGGCACATGGGCATCGCCCCGCGCGATGGTCACCTCGGCGTCACCGGGGGGGCGGCGCTCCGCGGGGGGGATCGGGTCGTCGCCGCGGAAGGCGACCACGCCGGCCCACACGCTGACGCCGAGCGCGACCGGGACGAGCACGATCATGGCGATCACGAACCAGCGCTGGAGGATCGGCTCACCGGTCGGGAGCGTCGGCAGGCCGTCGTCGCGCAGCGGCGGCAGCGGCGGGCGGTCAGCCACGTGCGATCGGCGTCACGTCAGGCGTCGGCACGCTCGCGGTCCTCGATGACGCGCCAGGTGTAGGTCTCGACCACGGGGTTGGTGAGGAAATCGGCGCACATCCTCTCGACCCGGTCGGCCAGGTCGGCGTCGTCGGCAACGTCGACATCCAGCTCGAGGTGCTTGCCGACCCGCACGTCGGTGACGCGGTCGTAGCCGAGTCCCGGCAGTGCCTGCTCGACCGCCCGGCCCTGGGGATCCAGGATCTCGCGCTTCAGCAGGACGTCGATGGCGACGCGGGGCATCGGCCGGCTCCTGGCGGGTGTGCGGAGAGCGAAGCGTACCGAAGGCGGGTGCGCGGCCCGGGGGCGGCCACCCGATACCTTCCGCGCGTGACCGTCGCCCCGCTCCGCCGACACCGCACCCTCCTCATCGCCGGAGCGGCCGTGCTCGTCGTCGCCGTGGCCGTGACCGGACTCGTCCTCGCCTCCGGGGACGAGCCCGAGGAAGCCGCCCCGGCCGAGCCGGAGCCCGAACCCGAGCCCGACCCTCCGCCTCCCGTCGAGGGCGTCGCCGAGCTCGCCGAGGTGGTGGACCTGTCGGTGGCCGGCACACAGCTGTTCGGATCGAGCATGCC
>CAZSQF010000341.1:0-3094 GCA_964608935.1 uncultured Actinomycetota bacterium
CATGCCGGTCTGCTCGGTCGCCTTGCCGGCCCGGAGCGCCACCTTCTGGGCCGCCTGCTGCGGGGTGGTGACCACCAGCATGTCCGCGTTCGGCAGCATCTGCGCCAACGAGATCGCGATGTCCCCGGTGCCCGGTGGCAGGTCGCACAGCAGGAAGTCGATCTCGCCCCAGTGCACATCGCCGAGGAACTGCTGCAGTGCGCGGTGGAGCATCGGGCCGCGCCAGATCACGGATCGATCCGGATCGGTGAAGAACCCGATCGAGATCACCTTGCAGCCGTGCGCCTGCAGCGGCATGACCATGCCCTCGAAGGCGACCGGCTTGCCCGCCGCTCCGAGCATCCGCGGGATCGAATAGCCCCAGATGTCGGCGTCGAGAATGCCGACGCTGTAGCCCTGCTGGGCGAGCGAGACGGCGAGGTTGACGGTCACCGACGACTTGCCGACGCCCCCCTTCCCGGACGCGACCGCGATCACCTTGGTGGGGGAGTCGTCCGCCGCGAACGGGATATCCATCTGGGGGTTGGCCGACCCCTTCTCGGCCCGCAGGTTCGCGGACAGCTCCTGACGTTCTTCGTCGGTCATGGAGCCGAAGGCGACCTGGACGTCCCGGACACCGTCGAGCTGCTGCACCGCCGCGGTGACGTCCTGGGTGATGCGGTCCTTCAGCGGGCACCCGGGGATGGTGAGCTTGATGCGGACACCCACGGTGTCGTCCTGGATGACGACCTCGCCGACCATGCCGAGCTCGGTGATGGGCTTGTCGATCTCTGGATCCTGGACGCTGGCCAGGACCTCGAGGACCTGTTCCTCGGTGGGCACGCGGGGCCCTTTCTGGGTCGGGTGCTCGTCGTTGGCGATGCACGTCGATGGTACCGATATCGGCTGGGGGGTCGGCCCGCGCTCGTGGCTAGCCTGCGCACCTCCGAGGAGGTGTGGCCGTCGACCGTCGCGCGTTCCGGCCGGGCCCGTCGGTTCTGCTGGTGTTGGTGCTGGTCCTGGTCGCCGGGTGCCGCCTCGACATCGAGACGGAGATCTCGGTCAGGCCCGACGGCAGCGGGACCGCTGCGGTGGCCCTGCTGTTCGACCCGTCGCTGGCCGCGGAGCTCGACCGGCTCGGTGTGGACTCCGCCGGGGACATCGTCGCGGCTGCGGGGCGGGCTCCCGGCTGGGGCGCCCGTGAACAACGCGGGTCCGACGGCTCGCTCGCCGTCACGCTGCATCGTGGTGTCGACGACCCCGGCGAGCTTCAGGAGGCGTTCCGCGCTCTCGCGAGCGGGCTCCGCGACGAGGATCCCGCCCTGCTGGTCGATCTCGACGTCACGGTCGGCGACGACGGCGAGGTCGAGTTGCGGGGTGATGCCGGCCTGCGCCCGCCGGCCACGGTCGGGGCGCGCATCGACGGTGACCCCGTCGGGCCCTCGGGGCAGGACCTGGCCGCGCTGGTGGGCCGGACCGTGTTCCCACGGCTGGTCGTGACCCTGCCCGGGCCCGTGCGTGCGCACGACGCGGACCGGGTCGATGGGCGGCGGCTCGAGTGGGACCTGCCGGTGGGCGAGACCCGGACGGTGACGGCACGCTCGGACGCTCCGTCCGACGTGCCCGCGATCGAGATCGCGATCGTCGTGGTCGGGCTCGGGGTGATCGCGGCGGGACTCTGGGGGTGGCGTCGCCGGTATCGCTGACGCGGGTCAGACGCGGGGTGTGAGCTCGACCATCCTGCAGTTGTGCTTCCACCGTTCGAGGGCCCCGTCCCCGTCCTTGAGGTTAAGCCGGGTTCCGAGCCCCAGCGTCGCGACGCGGTCGTACTCCTCGGCGTCGGTGACCACGCGGACGTCGGCCTCCATCTCGCCGATGGTGGCCTTGATGTCCTTGGACTTGACCGTCAGGGTCACCACGTCGCAGTTCTCGATGTTGGGCAGCACCTGCTCGGTCTCGCCGCTGAGCACGAACAGCTTCTGCCCCTGCTGCACGTACCAGGCCGGGCGCGACACCTCGGAGCCGTCCTGCTGGGGGATGGTCACCCAGCAGATCGATCCCTTCTTCAGCGCCGCCTCGCTGGCCTCGAGCAGGACGCCGCCCGCACGCGCCGACTGGGGCGCGTCGACGAACACGGGGATCCGGGCGACGAGCGCGCCGTCCAGGTAGAAGCCCAGCGTGTGCTCGTCGGTCGACAGGATGTCGAGCCGCTCGGTGACCTGGCGCCGGAACAGGTCCTCGAACATCTCGCCGCGCAGCTCGATGTAGCGCGGCTCGGACTCCCAGATGACGATCCCGTCGGGATCGGCGAGGACCAGCACCTCCTCGTACACGCCCTGTGCGCCCTTGTAGACCCGGTGGATGCCGAACGGCTCGGAGGTGCTCGGCAACTCCCCCAGCACCTTGATGGCCGGGTCAGCCGCTCCGGTCTCCTCGAACGCGGCGAGGTCGAAGGCCATCGCCGACATCAGATTCACCCGTGCCATCCACCGCGCCCTTCGGATCGTGGGCTGCTCCACGCACCGGTGACAGCGTAGCCGCGAGCCGCGGGCCGCCATGAACAGCGCTCGGTCGGGACAGGCCGCACGTATTAGCGTGCTCCCCGCGTGGATCACCACGGCTGGTGACGACCGTCGGCACCCCCACGGAGCATCGATGACCACCGAGCTCGACGCCCTGCGCGCGACCGTTCGTGACTTCTGCGACCGCGAGCTGCGGCCGACCGCACGAGAGCGTGACCGCGAGGAGTCCTTCCCCGATCAGCTGCTCCCCGGGCTCGTCGAGCTCGGCGTGCTCGGTGCGGTCATCCCCGAGGAGTTCGGTGGAGCCGGCCTCGACGACGACGGCTACCGGGTCGTCATCGAGGAACTCGGTGCCGCGGACTCGTCGATCCGCTCGCTCGTCTCGGTCAACCTCGGGCTCGTGGCCAGGTCAATCCTCGCCTGGGGCAGCGACGACCAACGCTCGCGCTGGCTGCCCGGCCTGGCGCGGGGCGAGCTCGGCGCCTTCGGTCTGACCGAGCCCGGCGCCGGCTCGAACCCGTCGCAGCTGTCGACCCGGGCGGTGCGCGACGACACCGGGTGGGTCCTCGACGGCTCGAAGATCTTCATCACCA
>CAZSQF010000342.1:0-3086 GCA_964608935.1 uncultured Actinomycetota bacterium
CGCAGAACGTGCAGGTGCGGTCGCAGCCGGACGCGATCTTGAGGTACGCCCAGGGGCGCCCGTCGTGTGCCCGGATCGGGAAGCGCGGACCCGATGCCGGGATCCGGTCCAGGTCGTCCTGGGCCGCCGCGGGCGCTGCGCCGGGCGGGGGCCCGACCAGCAGGGGCAGCGACTCGCGCGTCCGACGGCTGCCCGGGTGCGCGTCGCCGATGCCGATCACCCGGTCGGTGACGCGGCCGGCGAGCACGTCGCCGACGATCGCGGGGAGCCGGCCATAGCCGTCGAAGCCCACGACGGCGTCGGCCTCGGGGATCGCATCGGCCAGCTCCTGCGGATACCGCTGGGCCATGCAGCCCACCACCAGCACGGCACGCACCGCGCCGTCGGACTTGAGCTGGCACGCCTCGAGGACGGTGTCGATCGATTCCTGCTTGGCGGGAGCGATGAAGGTGCAGGTGTTGACGAGCACGACGTCGGCGGCCACGGGATCGTCGAGCACCTCCGACCCCTCGCGGTGGAAGACCCCCGCGAGCTGGTCGGAGTCGACCTCGTTGCGACCGCACCCGAGGGTGACGATCGCGACGCTCGGCGACGCACTCGCGTGGGACACGCGTCCTCCGGGTCAGGCTTCCTCGACACCGTCGGGGGTGAAGACGACGTCCACGACCTCGCCGCGACCGCCCTGCGCCCCGAGGTCCTCGCCGTTGAGCTGCGCACGCACCCCGCCGGCGTTGCCGAATCGGACCACGATCTCCTGGTCAGCGTGGTACTGCAGCGTCTCGCCGGCCGGCACGGTCTGTTCGAACACGAGCTGCCCGTCCACGCTCACGCGCATCCAGGACGCCTCCTCCAGCGCCAGCAGGAGCTCCACACCCTCCGGCTCGGGCTCGGGCTCGGGTTCGGGTTCGGGCTCGGGTTCCGGCTCGGGCTCCGGGGCGGCGTCGTCGTCGTCGGGCTGGACGGAGGTCGGCGGGGTGTCGTCGGGGCTGGCGACGTCGGGGGCACGGTTGCCCAGGTTGAACGATCCGAGGACCGCGAGGCCGACCACGACCAGCGCGGCCAGCGCGCTCCACGCCAGCCATCCGGGCACCTGCGGCCGCTCCAGGGACGTGGCGGCGACCTCCGACACGCGGCCCGTCAGCTGCACGTCGTCGTGGCCGACCTCGCGCCGGTAGGTGTCGAGCAGCGGCTGGGGATCGAGGCCGAGCACCTGGGCGTAGTTCTTGATGAACCCCTTGGCGTAGACGTCGCCGCTGAAGACCTCGAACCGCTCGTCCTCGATGGCGCGCAGGCGCGTGGCGCGGACACGAAGGCTCTGCGCGACCTCCTCGAGGTCGCGCCCCTGCTCCTCCCGCGCGGCGCGCAGCGTCTCACCGATTCCGGTGCTCACGACGTGGGGGTCTCCCGGTCGTCCAGGAGGGGATCTCCCGCCCGGAGGGCACAACGACTTCGGGGGAGGGCCCTCCCCCGAAGCTCGTTCGGAGACCAGCGTAGAAGGGGTTGTGCTTCCGCGCACGACAACGGTCGCTAGGCTGCGCGCCATGAACACCGTCACGAAGTCGCTGCTGCTGGTGCTGGCCGCCCTGGCGGCGCTTGTCGTCGCCGTCGGACCGGTGTCCGCGGCCGAGGACGAGGCCCCTGCCGAGGGAACCGAGGCCTCCGTCGAGGACGAGGCCGGCAAGCCGGCCCTGGCCGAGACGCCGCGCGACCGTGTCGGACTGATCCTGCTCGGCTTCCTCGCCGCCGTCGGCCTGCTGGGGTTCATAAACGCGCGGCGTCAGCTGAAGGGCGAGCGACCCCAGGCGACCGGCGAGTTCCGCTGGCGCTGATGGGCCCGGCGTCAGGCCGCGGTCAGAACAGGCCCCGGGAGCGGGCGTCCTCGAGCTCCTCGGGGCTCCACAGCACCTCGCGCGCCTTCGAGCCCTCGTTCGGCCCGACCACGCCCAGCTCCTCGAGCTCGTCCATGAGCCGTCCCGCGCGCGCAAAGCCGACGCGGAGCTTGCGCTGGAGCATCGAGGTCGACCCGAGGCCGCTGGTCACGACCTGTTCGGCAGCCCGGCGCAGGAGCGCCTCGTCGGTCGTGTCGTCGCCGGAGCGGGCAGCGTCCGCCTGCTCCGCCGCCGTGCCGGCCTTGGTCACGTCCTCGACGAACTCGGCCTCACGCTGGGCCTTGCAGAAGCCGACGACCGCGCTGATCTCACGCTCGGTGACCCAACAGCCCTGGAGCCGCGACGGCTTGCCCTGACTGGCCGGCAGGAACAGCATGTCGCCCTTGCCCACGAGCTTCTCGGCGCCGTTCATGTCGAGGATCGTGCGGGAGTCGGTCTGGGACGCGGTGGCCAGCGCGAGTCGCGACGGGATGTTGGCCTTGATCAGGCCGGTGGTGACGTCCACGGACGGCCGCTGGGTCGCGATGATCATGTGGATGCCGACCGCCCGGGCCATCTGGGCGATGCGGCAGATCGCGTCCTCGACGTCGCGCGGCGCGACCAGCATCAGGTCGGCCAGCTCGTCGATCACGAGCAGGATGTAGGGCATCGTGCGCGGTTCGATCTGCTCGCCCTCGGGACCGGAGCGGGGGGCGACCTCGCCGGCGAGCACGGCGTCGTTGTAGCCGTCGATGTTGCGGTAGCCGAGGTGTGCGAGCAGCTCGTAGCGCTGCTCCATCTCCTTGACGCACCACTGCACCGCGTCGGTCGCGCGCCGCGGGTCGGTCACGACCGGGGACAGCAGGTGCGGTGTGCCCTCGTAGTGGTTGAGCTCGACCCGTTTGGGGTCGATCAGGACCATCCGGACCTGGTCCGGCCGGGCCCGCATGACCACCGACGAGATCATCCCGTTGAGCGTGACGGACTTGCCCGAACCGGTCGCGCCGGACACGAGCAGGTGCGGCATGGTGGTGAGGTTGACGAGCGCGGGGTTGCCGGCGATGTCGACCCCCAGCGAAACGGTGAGCGGGTGCGGGTCGCGCTGCGCCTCGGGGGAGCGCAGGATGTCGCCGAGCGTGATGAGGTCCCGCTGGCGGTTGGGGACCTCGACGCCGATGGCGGACTTGCCGGGGATCGGCGCGACGATGCGGACGTCCG
>CAZSQF010000343.1:0-3065 GCA_964608935.1 uncultured Actinomycetota bacterium
CTCGTCCAGGAGGGGATCGCACTCCGTGCGGATCAGCGGATGTGGCTCGATCTCATGCTCTCCGAACAGCCCATCGTCCTCGAGGCCCTCGAGGTCGCGCCCGACGACCCGCGCTTCGACGTCACGCGCAATGCACCCGCGCTGACGCTGCGGCGACCGAACATCGAGGGCTTTCCGACGGTGGAACGCAGCTTCCTGGAGCTCGCCGCACTCTCGCCCCTGGCGGTGCAGACCCGCGAGGATGCCGGCTACTCGATCACCGGGCAACCCGAGCACCAGAACGCGATTTTGATCGACGGGGCGCTCAGCCAGGACGTGTTCGGGACCGCCACCAGCGGGGTGACGGGCGCGCGGGCGCGGTCGAAGCCGATTCCGATGGACGCGATCCACGAGTTCCGGGTCGACGTCGCCCCCTTCGACGTGCGGACCAGCGGGTTCACCGGCGGGGTGCTGAACGCCATGACCCGCTCCGGCACGAACGAATGGCGCGGCTCGCTCTTCTCGGAGTACCGGGACGAGCACTTCTTCGGTGACCTGCTCGTGGACTCGGAGAACGTGGCGCCGGAGGAGTACAGGATGGGCCTGTGGGGCTTCAACCTCGGCGGTCCGCTGTCCCGGGATCGGGTCCACGTCTTCATGGCGGCCGAGGTGGAGAACCGCAGCGAGCCGGCTCCAGGCTTCACCCTGGGGGAGCACGACCCGGTGCGTCTGGCGATCGCGCCGGATTCGCTGGCCCGCATGTCGGCCATCCTCGCGGAAGAGTATGGGCTGGCTCCGGGCACCGCCGGACAGGTCTCGCTGCGCAACCCGCTGGTGAATACCTTCACGCGCCTGGACTGGCGCCTCGACGACCGCCACTCCCTCGCGCTGTGGCACAACTTCGCTCACGCGGCGCGTGACTCCACTCCGAACCGGGCACCTTTCGGCCCCTACGAGTATTCGTCGGCCGGCTACCGGGTCGAGAGCACGAGCCACGGCGTGTCCGGCACCCTGACGAGCCGCATCGGCGACGGCCACTCGAACGAGGTGAAGCTGAACGTCCACCGCACGCGGGAGCGTTCCCAGCCCGCCTCGGACTTCCCGCAGTTGGACGTGCGCATCTCGAGCGAGGTCGGCGGGAATGGATTCATTCGCAACGCCCGCGCGGGCGCGAGATACTTCGCGCAGCGGGACGCCCTCGACCAGACCGTGGTGCAGTTGACCGAGGCCTTCACGCTGGCCCGCGACAACAAGGAGGCGACCTTCGGGGCCAGCCTGGACGTCTTCCGTTTCCATCACGACTACGTACCCGGTTCAGCGGGCTACTACCGGTTCGACAACCTCGAGGATCTGGCCGCGAATCGGCCGTCGCACTATCAGGTCCGCTCCACCGCTCCCGGCGTGGAGGATCCGGCGGTGGATTTCAGCGTGGTCCAGCCTGCGTTGTTCCTACAGAATGAGAACACCTTCCCGGGCGGCTTCGTCCTTCGCTACGGGGTGCGGCTGGACGTCCCCATTTTCACGAGGAAACCCAGGTACGCGCAGGCCGTCGCTGACGAGTTCGACGTCATCGAGCCGAAATATGCGGAGTTCGAGACGCTCGGGGCGACCGGCATCGACACGCACCGTCTCCCCAGCGGAAGCTTCCTGGTCTCGCCCCGGATGGGCTTCAACTATCAATCCGACAGGCGGTACCGCACCCAGGTGAGGGGGGGCTGGGGGGTCTTCACCGGACGGATGCCCTTCTCCTGGCTTTCGAACGTGTACCGTGACAACGGGCTTCACCTGATGCAGCTCGCCTGCGCCGAGGCGAACGCGCCGGCGCTCGATCCGACTGGAGCAGCACCCCTGGAATGCGCCGACGGGAGTGATCTGGAGACGGCCGGTCGGTCGCGGGTCGTCGGCTTCAACCCGAAGTTCCGATACCCCCGCGAGTTGAAGATGTCGGTGTCCGTGGACCAGGAGCTGCCGGGAGACGTGATCGCGTCAGTCGAAGGGGTTCTTGTCGCGACGTTCGGGCGGCCGTCCCTGAAGGAGCTGAACCTGAACCGGCCGGAGATCCTCGACCAGGGCTACGGAGAGGTCTTCGGCAGGCGTTTCCGCTACGGCGACGCCGTCGGATCGGGGTATCGCCCGGTCCGCCGCGTGGACGAGTTGGCCCAGGTGCTTATGATCGAGAATGACCATCACACCCCGGAGGCCTACTCGCTGACCTTCGACCTGGAGAAGCGCTTCGGCGACCGGCTCGAGCTGAAGGGCTCCTACTCCCGGGCCGTCTCGAGGGACCGGCAGAGCCTGTCGTTCACCGACCAGGCCATGAGCTTCGCGGCTTCCCCGGTGGGGGAGCACCTGAATATGCGTCCCCTGACGAGGTCGGCCATGGATCGGCCGTCGAAGTTCGTCGGGAACGCGGTGGTACGGCTACCGGAGCGCTGGGCCGGCACGGAGCTGTCGCTCGTGTACGTCGGGCAGTCGGGCGTGCCGTACTCCTACGTGTACGGAACCGACATCAACGGGGACGGCTACTCCGGCGATGGCATCCCGCTGGATGCGAGCAACGATCTGCTCTATGTGCCGGATCCGCCGTCGAACATCTCGTCGCGGTCGCCGGTCACCCGGTCGCTCTTTTCCCGCCTCGTCGAGATGGAGCCCTGTCTATCCGCTGCGGTGGGCGAGATCATGCGGCGCAACAGCTGCCGCTCCCCCTCGATCCACCGGCTGGACCTGCGCATCGCGCAGCCCTTCCACGTGCGGGGGCTCCGGCTGGAGGCGAGCGCCAACGTCCTGAACGTGCTGAACCTGTTGAACGCCGAGTGGGGACGCGTGTGGGAGGTCGATCCGATCGTGCCGATCCTGGACTTCGTGGACCGGGGCGGGGGCGGGCTCCTCGGGCGGCCACGACTCGGATACTCCGGCACGGTGCACCGCGACCCGGAGAGCGGGATCCTCGAGCCCCGGCTCCCCCACTACCTGATCCTGCCCGCTTCGCAGTGGCAAGCCCAGGTAGGGTTCCGGGTCAGCTTCTAAAGGCCGCGCTCGCCCGCTCCGGTCCCGTGGGTCGGCCTGCGGCCCCGCGCGGTTCGTTT
>CAZSQF010000344.1:0-3064 GCA_964608935.1 uncultured Actinomycetota bacterium
ACGAGCTCGTGCTGCTCATAAAGGACACGTCCTTGATCTTCGTCATCGGGACCACGCCGCTCACCAAGGAGCTGACCAAGTTCGGGCGGGACCTCATGGCGGAGACGTTCAACGCGACCCCGCTGATCCTCGTCGGCCTGGTCTATCTGGCCATTACGATCCCGCTGACCCGCCTCGTTGCGCTGCTCGAGCAGCGAGCGGCGAGGGCGCGATAGGCGCCCGGGAGGCCCTGATGACCGCGGATCCGCCGTCGGCTCCTGCCCCAGGTCGCGTACCGGCGATCCAGGTCGAGCGGCTGCACAAGTCCTTCGGCGACCTCCAGGTCCTCAAGGGGATCGACTTCCGCGTCGAGCAGGGAGAGGTCGTCTGCGTCATCGGACCGTCCGGGTCCGGCAAGTCGACGCTGCTGCGGTGTGTCAACCGGCTGGAGGAGCCGACCTCCGGCAAGGTCATCATCGAGGGCATCGACATCACCGACCCCGACATCGATGTCGACCAGGTCCGCCGCAGAATCGGCATCGTCTTCCAGCATTTCAACCTGTTCCCGCACCTCACGGTGACGCAGAACCTCACGATCGCGCAACGCAAGGTCCTCCGTCGCTCGCGGGCGGAATCCGCGGACATCTCGCGGCGGATGCTGGAGCGGGTCGGGCTGACCGACAAGACCAACGCCTACCCCGCGCATCTGTCCGGCGGCCAGCAGCAGCGGGTCGCCGTGGCGCGGGCGCTGTGCATGAACCCAGACATGATGCTGTTCGACGAGGTGACGTCGGCGCTCGACCCGGAGCTGATCGGGGAGGTGCTGGCGGTCATGCGCGACCTCGCCAACGAGGGCATGACCATGATGGTGGTGACCCACGAGATGGGGTTCGCCAAGGACGTCGCCGACCGGGTCGTGTTCATGGACGAAGGCGTGGTGGTCGAGGAGGGGCCACCGCGCAAGATCCTCGAGGACCCCGAACACGAGCGCACCCGCAGGTTCCTCCAGATGGTGCGCTGACGCCGGCGACCGGCGGCACGGCGGTCAGGACGGGTCGGGTCGCCACTCGCCGAGCTTGGTCAGTCGCTCGCGCCGGAACTGTTGACGGATCCGCGCCTGCGCCTCGCGCCGACGCTCCTCCTCGGTCTCGGTCAACAGCGGTGGCACGGGCACGGGCTTGCCGTCGTCCCCGAGCGCGACGAACACCAGATAGGCCGAGGTGGTGTGGCGCCGCTCGCCACCCTGCCACGGCTCGGCCTCGACCCGCACGCCGACCTCCATCGAGCTGCTGCCGACCGCGTTCACGCTGGCCGTCACCACAAGCAGGTCGCCGATGTGGACCGCCTGCTTGAAGCTGAGCTCGTCGATCGCTGCGGTCACCGCGATGCGACCGGCGTGCCGGGACGCGGTCGTGCCGGCGGCCACGTCGACCTCGTGCATGATCACCCCGCCGTGCACGTTGCCGATGGGGTTGGCGTCGAGCTGGGTCATCGTGCGCACGAACGTGATGCGGCTCGCGCTGACGGGCCTCGGCTCCAGCGGCGCATCGCTCACCGGGCAACCTCGCAGGTCGTGTCGTCGCGCCGGGTCATCAGAACAACGCGCGGGCGAGCCGGGGCCGAGCCCGGTTGACGCGATCGTCGTCGCTGCCGAGCAGGCTGAACAGGTTGACCAGCTGCTCACGCGCCGGCTCCCGGGTGTCGCCACCCAGCTGGACGGCCTGGAGCAGGTGTTCGATCGCCTCGTCGTGCTCGCCGCGGGCCGCGAGGGCACGTCCGAGATCGAGCAGCGTCTGGCCGTCGGCCCGGCCGTTCGCGAGCTGGGCCCGCAGCGCGTCCACATCGCCCCCGCCGTTCAGGGCCAGGTCGAGACGAGCCGCGACGGCCTCGGCGGCCGGGTCGGGTCGGTGCGGCTCGATCAGGCGTCGGGCCTGATCCGGATCGTCGTCCACCAGCAGCTCCGCCAGCCCGATGGCGGCCTCACGGTGCCGCGGGTCGAGCTCGAGCGCCCGACGCAGCTCGCGCTCGGCGTCCTCGCCCTCGAGGGTCCGCGCACGCGCCACGGCCTGGTCCGCCTCGGAGGGCAGCAGGTCGTCGAGGAACGACTCGAGCTGCTGGGGTTGGACGACGCCGGTGAACTGGGCGACGGCGCGGCCGTCGCGGAAGCCGAACACCTGGGGGATGCCGCGGACGTTGAAGGTCTGGGCGAGGGTCTGGTTGCGGTCCACGTCGACCTTGGCCAGCAGCACGTTGCCACCGCGGGCCGCGACGGCCGATTCGAGCATCGGGCTCAGCGTGTGGCACGGGCCGCACCACTCGGCCCAGAAGTCGACGATGACCGGGGTCTCGTGGGAGCGGTCGAGCACCTCGGCCTGGAAGCCGGCCTGGTCGACGTCGAAGATGTGGGGTGAAGCGGTCACGGGAGCCACCTCGGGCGGTCGTCGGTCGGACAGGAGTCAACAGGGAACGGGCAGCCGCAGCCAGGGTACGGGGCGGCGTCAGTAGGCTCCCGCTGCAACGCTGCCGACCGTCGAGGTTCTTCCCGTGCCGCCTGAGCCACCGGAGCGCGCCGAGCGTCGGTCGATCGTGCTGCTGGACGGCCACAGCCTCGCCTACCGCGCCTTCTTCGCCCTGCCCGACACGCTCCGGACCCAGACGGGGCAGCTGACCAACGCCGTGTACGGCTTCACGTCGATGCTGATCAAGCTGCTCGCCGACCGTCGGCCCGACGCGGTCGCCGTGGCGTTCGACAAGGGCCGCGACGTCGCCCGCACCGAGGCCTTCCCCGACTACAAGGCGAACCGCGCCAGCCCCCCAGACGAGTTCCGTCCCCAGGTCGACCTCATCAAGCAGGTGCTCGCGACCCTGCACATCCCGGTGGTCGAGCTCGAAGGGGTCGAGGCCGACGACGTGCTCGCGACCGTGGCCGCGCGGGCGGTCGCGGACGGCTTCCATGCCTACGTCGTCACGGGTGACCGGGACGCGATGCAGCTCGTCGATGACCACCTCACCGTGCTCTACACGCTGCGGGGCATCACCGAGATGGCCGAGATGACCCCCGCGGCGGTGGAGGAGCGCTACGGGG
>CAZSQF010000345.1:0-3062 GCA_964608935.1 uncultured Actinomycetota bacterium
TTGGCGCCCGCGTCGAGCTTGGCCAGGGCCCGGGCGAGCGCCAGCGGCTTGCCGGTCAGCTCGGCGCCGGTGTGATCGGCCAGCGACTCCCGCGACCGCGTGATGGAGGCCTGGATGATCAGCGCGACGATCGGCGCGATGATCGACATCGCGATCGCGGCCACGGGGTTCGGGCCGTCCTCGTTGGAGCCGAAGAACGGCAGCCAGCGCAGCATGAACGCGAGGTAGGTGATCGCGGTGCCGATCATGGCCGCGATCGACCCGATGAGGATGTCGCGGTTGTAGACGTGCTGGAGCTCGTGGCCGATGACGCCTTCGAGCTCGTCACGGTCGAGAGCCTCGTACAGGCCCCGATTGATGCACACCGCGGCGTTGTCGGGGTTGCGGCCGGTCGCGAAGGCGTTCAGCTGCGGCGAGGGGCTGAGATACAGCCGCGGCATCGGCTGGCCGGCCCTGGTCGCGAGCCGCTGCACGATCTCGTACACGTCGGGGAACGCGCGCTCGTCCATCGGCTCCGCACGGGCCATGCGGATGGCGAGCTTGTCGCTCGCGAAGTAGGAGAAGAAGTTCATCGCCAGGGCGACGACCAGCATCGTGGTCAAGAACGGCCCGGGCTGGCCGCCGTCGAGCATGGTGCCGACGGCGAGCAGCAGCCCCGACATGGCTGCCAGCAGCACGAAGGCCTTGACGCTCCTCATGGCGCGTTCGAGGGTATCCGCGCCCCGCAGGGACGGCGCGGGGCTTGAGCCCCCCGGGCGCGGCCAGGTTGCGCGGGGCCGGCGCAACCCCGACCGGCCGCCCTACCTCGCCGCCAGGACGCTCGTCAGCGAGGAGTAATCGGACACGAGCCCCGGCAGCACGCCGAGCACGACGGTGCCGACCATCAGCACGATCACCGACACCGACATACTCAAGCTCGGTCGCAGCACCGGCGCGTCCTCGTGGGCGTCGTCCATCCACATGGTCTTGACGACCTTGAGGTAGTAGAAGAACGCGATCACGGAGTTGACGACGAGGAAGCTGACCATCACCACCCCGAAGGTGGTCACGTCGACGGTGACGGCCTCGATGATGGCGAACTTGGCCCACAGTCCGACGGTCGGCGGCGCCCCGCCGAGGCTGATCAAGAACGTCGTCATCGCCAGCGCGAGCAGCGGGCTGCGCTGCCCCAGCCCGGCGTAGTCGGAGATCGCGCGCAGCCCGGTGCGGCGGTTGACGGCGATCGCCACACCGAAGGCGCCGATGTTCATCACGGCATAGGCGATGAGGTAGAACAGCACCGCCCGCACGGCGGCGTCGTTGACCGCGGCGTCACCCGTCCGCGCGAGCCCGAACGGGATCAGCATGTAGCCGGCCTGCGCCACCGACGAGTAGGCGAGCAGCCGGATGATGTCGCGCTGCTGGAGCGCGAGCAGGTTGCCGAGCGTCATCGTGAGGATCGCGAGGACGCCGAGCACCGGCGCCCACACCGCCGCGAGCGGCTCGAACGAGATGAAGGCGATCGAGATCAGCCCGGCGAAGCCGGCCGCCTTCGACGCGACCGCCAGCATCGCCGCCACGGGCATGGGCGAGCCGGCGTAGGTGTCCGGCGCCCAGAAGTGGAACGGCACCGCCGACACCTTGAAGCCGAACCCGACGATGACGAGCATCACGCTGGCGAGCAGCAGGGGAACGCTCGCGGCCTCGCCGGCCCGCAGCGCGTCGGCGATCCCGGTCAGGCTCGTCGTGCCGGTGAAGCCGTACACCATCGACATGCCGAACAGCATCAGCGCGACCGACAGCACCCCGATGAGGAAGAACTTCAGCGCCGCCTCGGAGGAGTACAGGTCGCGCTTGCGCAGCCCGGCCATGACGAAGGCGGGGATGGACACGGTCTCGAGGGCGACGAACAGCAGCAGCAGGTCGCGTGCGGACGGCATCATGATCATGCCGAGGAACGAGGTCAGCAGCAGGAAGTAGTACTCGCCCTGGAAGTAGCGTCCCTCGGCGAAGAACCGCCAGCTGATGCCGAGGATCGCGAGCAGGCTGCCGAGGAACAGCAGCTTGAACACGACCGTGTAGTCGTTGACGACGAACTGCTCGGCGAAGGTGTCGCGCGGGTTGCCCCACAGGTAGGCCGTGAAGCCGATGGCGACCAGGGTGCCGAGGGCCGCGACCGGGTTGACCAGCTGCTTGGCGTCGCCGCGCAGCGCGAGGTCGGCCGCCAGGACCAGCAGCGCGGTCACGGCCAGCGTGACCTCGGGCGCGATCGCCACCCAGTCGATCAGCATCGGCGGTCCTCTCGCGTGGTGTGCGGCGCGGCCCTAGCCACCGACAAAGCCCATCAGGGTCGCGACGGCCGCGTCCTGGACCCCGAACACGAGCCGCGGGTACACGCCCAGGGCCAGGATCAGCACCAGCAGCGGTGCCCACGACACCCATTCGATCGGCAGGACGTCGTCGAGCCGCTCGTCGGCCCATTTGGCCAGCGGCTGGCCGAGATTGATGCGTTGCAGCAACCACAGGAAGTAGCCGGCGGTCAGGACGGTGCCGATGGCGGCGAAGACCACGAGCACGAGGTAGAGGCCCTGGTAGCCGTCCGCGAGGCCGAGCCCCGGACTGATCGCGGCCCACATGGCGGTGAACTCGCCCCAGAAGCCGGCGAGGCCCGGCAGGCCCAGCGACGCGATCGCGACATAGGTCATCAGCACGCCGTAGCGGGGGATCTTGACCAGCATCCCGCCGCCGATCTCGGCGATCTCGCGCGTGTGGTAGCGGTCGTGCAGCGATCCGGCGAGGAAGAACAGCATGCCCGTGATCACGCCGTGCGCGATGTTGCCGAACAGCGCCGCCTGGATGCCCGCTTGGTTCATCGCCGCGATGCCGAGCATCACGAACCCCATGTGGCCGACCGACGAGAACGCGATCAGGCGCTTCACGTCGGTCTGGGCGAGGCAGCACAGCGACCCGTAGATGATCCCGATCACGGCCAGGATCCCGATCACCGGCGCGAAGCGGAGCGCGCCCTCCGGCAGGATCGGCAGGGCGATCCGCACGAAGCCGTAGGTGCCCATCTTCAGCAG
>CAZSQF010000346.1:0-3060 GCA_964608935.1 uncultured Actinomycetota bacterium
ACGCCCCCGGGGGGCACGAGCCCCACCCGCCCGACCGCGGCCGGGGGGGCGACGACCTCCCGGGCCAGCCGGACCTCGGCGCGGGCGGCCGGGTCGTCGCGGCGCCAGTGGGCCGCGTGTTCGTCCACGAGACCGGCGACGAGCGCCTCGACCTCGTGGGCGGCGACCACGACGTCGTGGGCCTCGCGCAGGCGTCGAGCCAGGTCCTCGGCGACCAGCAGGGTGAGGTGCCCGTCGGTGCCCTGGTCGGGGACCTCGAGGTCGGTGGCGTCGCCGCGTTCGTCCACCATGGCGATGCCCTCGGCGCGCACCTCCGGCTCGAGGCCCGTGGCCTCGGCGACCGCGCCGAGCAGTCGCGGTCGTTGGCTGGTCAGGTAGGCCCGCTGGTCGTCCTCGAGGTCGTCGAGGTACACGACCGGGTCGTCCAGCAGCCGGCGCACCAGGTGGGTGCGGATGGCGCGGTTGCGGGCATCGGGCGTGTCCGGGACCACCTCGCTGGTCAACGCCGCGAGCCGGCCGTCGAGGTCGTCGGCGTCGATGCTGGACGGTGGACGGCGGGCGGCCAGCACGGCCGACAGCGCGCTGCGGTCGATCGTGTACAGGGAGTCGCCGGTCCCGGCCACGTAGTCGGCGTCGGCACCGTCGACGTGCTTCACGATCCCGAGGGCGAGCAGCAGCCGGACCACGGCGACGAGGTCACGCCGCTGGTCGCGGGTGTCGAGCTCGAAGGCGATCCCGGCCTCGGCCAGTGCCGGGTCGGCGGCCACGGACCCGACGATGAGCTCGGCGAGCCGACCGAGCGCCACCTGCCGGTCGGCGGTCTCGAGGCTCGCCAGCGCGAGGCACAGCAGCACGTACCGGCGACGCGAGAACGGTGGGTCCGACCGGCGGGGACGGGCCGGGCGAGTCCCGTCGTCGAGCGTCGCGGGGACCTTTCGCAGCCGGGCCAGCGTCGTGTCCACCGTCAGGGTCCAACCGGCCTCGTGGGCGAAGCAGCGACTGAGCCAGTCAGCGTGGCGCCGGACGAGCCGGAACGCCTCGAGATCCCGCTCGGCGTGCAGCAGCGGCGTGGTCAGCAGCGCCCGGACGGCGCGGTGCCGTTCGTGCGAGTCCTGCTGGTCCTGCCGTGCCCGGACGCCCGTGGGTGCGGGGCTCACGCGCCCACCTCCACCGGGGCCCGGTGCCGATCGGGAGCTGGGGTACCCGTCAGGTCGATGATGGCGACGGTGTGGTCGGGGCCGGTGAGCCACCCGTCGGCCGTCGCGATGGTGGCCTCGGCGCCGTCGGCGGTGGGGGTGAGCTGGATCTCGAGCCCGCCGTCGGCGGACGTGACGCGGACCGTGCGGTCCGGGCCGGCGCGGTCGGGCGGAGGCGAGGAAAGGGCTTCGCCGAGCAGGTCGAGGAACAGGCCGAACGCGTCCCGATCGAGTTCGCGCAGGTCCGACAGGCGCACCATGCCGTCGGTGACCAGCTGGGCCCGGGCGGCGGCGAGCTGGGCGGCCTCCTGTTCGGCCTGCCGGGCCAGCAGGGCCTTCTCGGCCGACCGGTCCACGACGGTGGCCGGCCGTCCCCGACGCACGTACCGGCCGGTGTGGCGAAGCTGCGGGGAGACCTGCAGCGGCGGGGCGTCAAGCCAGCTGGTCGAGGCCGGCACGGGATCGTCGGCGCGCGCGTCGACGGTGTCGCCGTCGACCTTGAGGTGGCGCGACGGCGCGAGCCCGAAGGCGGCCCGCCAGAGCCGGTGGGCGTCGGCATCGGTGGGGCACTGGGCGAACCACCGCGCCAGGGTGCGCAGGTCCGCCGGCCGGTCGGTGCGCGACACGCGACGTTCGTTGATCTGGCTGACGGCCTGCAGCAGGGCCGGGATCGCCCGGCGCGCCCGTTCGCGCAGCACGTCGGCCTGCGCGCGGTCCCCGGCCGGGGCGACGAACCACGATTCGAGCCCGGCCCACCGATCGGTCCATCGGACGTGGGCCGCGTCCCGGTCGGCGTCGGTGACCTCGAGCCGGTCGGCCAGGTCCCGGTCGGACGCCAGGGCCAGCAGCCGGTTCGAGCCGGCGGCGTCGATGTCGGCGAGCAGCGCCGCGATGTGCGACTGGGCGATCACGAGATCGCCGATGAACCGCTCGAGGTAGTCGATCAGGCGGTCCTTGTAGGCCAGGAATGCGTCGAGGTCGATGCCGTGCAGGTCCACGGTCCGTTGCAGCCCGGTGATGAACGTGCGGGCGCGGTCGGTCAGCTCCTCGAAGCGGGTCGTGAGCGTCGTCAGCGACCGGTGGACCTTGCCGGCGTCCGGATCCTCGGCGCGGGCGAGGCCGAGCAGCTCGGCCAAGAGCTCCCGGATGTCGGCCAGTGCTGAGGTCTGCAGCTCGCCCGGAACGACCAGCAGTTCCTCGAAGTGCGCCACCGCCCGTTCAGCCGCCTCACCCTCGACGGTGAGCTGGTACAGGAACCGGGCACGGTAGAACTCCTCGACCGTGGTCACTTCGGCCGTGTCCGGGTCCGCGCGCAGGTTCCCCCACTCGACGAGCTGGGACAGCAGCGTCTGCACGCGGTCCCGGTCGGTGTCGGTGCCCTCGTTCCGCAGGGCAGCGACGAGGTCGTCGGGACGCAGATGGAGTACGAAGCGTTGCTTCGCCTGCAGGAAGGCCTGCATGACCTGCCGATAGCGGTCGGCCTTCTCGGCGGTCAGGTGGGCGAACACCGTCAGCTGGTCGGACACACGCTCCCTTGTCGTCGCGGCGTGACAGTCTGGACGGTACTCGCCGGGTGCGACGCGTCACGGGTGGGAACCGAGCAGGTCCTCCAGCAGCTGTCGGGACCGAGCCCCGAGCGGTTCGTCGGGGAAGAACTCGGTGACGACGTCGATCGCCGCATCGATGGTGGTGATGTTCAAGGCGTCGAGGAGCAAGCGGATGTCCTCGACGTCCCGAACGGCACGGGCGGCGCGGATCTTCATGGCCAGCAGGTGCTCGGGCGGGGTGACCATGACCCGCAGGTTCGGATGGTCGTACACCGGCGTCCCCCGGCCGGCCCGGCCGGACACGTAGCTGCTGGCCT
>CAZSQF010000347.1:0-3060 GCA_964608935.1 uncultured Actinomycetota bacterium
CGACCTGCTGCGCCGGCTCGATGCCGAGGAGGTGACCGAGATCATCATCGCCACCAACCCCAACGTCGAGGGCGAGGCCACCGCGTCGTACCTGTGGCGGCTGCTCGCGCCGCTCGGTGTGCGCGTGACCCGGCTCGCCAGCGGCCTGCCCGTCGGTGGTGACCTCGACTACGCGGACGAGGTGACCCTCGGACGCGCCTTCGTCGGCCGCCGCGACGTGTCGTGACGCCCTACCGGAACCGGACCGCCGCCGGCGAGGCGCTCGCCGAGGCGCTGGCCCCGCTCGACCTCCGCGACCCGGCCATCCTCGCGCTGCCGCGGGGCGGCGTCCCGGTGGGCCGGGCCGTCGCCGACGCGCTGGACGCGACACTGGACGTGCTGCTGGTGCGCAAGGTCGGGGCGCCCGGCCATCCGGAGCTCGGCCTCGGCGCCGTCGGCGAGGGCGGCGTGACGGTCCTCGACCGCGATCGCATCCAGGCGCTGGGCGTCCGGCTCGACTCGATCGACGCGATCGCCGCGCAGGAGCGCGACGAGCTCACGCGGCGGGCCGACCGTTACCGGTCGGGCCGCCCGCTCGTCCCCCTCGCCGGCCGGGACGTCGTCGTCGTGGACGACGGGATCGCCACCGGCGGCACGGCCGTCGCGGCCGTCGAGGTGGTCCGCCAGCACGACCCGGCCCGCGTGGTCGTCGCGGTCCCCGTCGCCGCCGAGACCGGGGTCGAACGGCTCGCCGAGGTGGCCGACGAGGTCGTGTGCCCCCTGGCGGTGCCGGGCGCGTTCGCGGTCGGCAGCTGGTACGACGACTTCCACCAGCTCGACGACGACGAGGTGGCCGAGCTGCTCGGTTGAGCGCCGCTGCGGCGGCCCGCCCGCCTCAGCCCTGGGGTGCGTCGTGGATCGCGGCGGCGAGCGCGCGTCCGGTGTCGGCGTCGATATCGGTCAGGCCGTGCGCGGTCGCGGCGTGCGCCGCAGCCTGGGACAGCACCTCGTCGCGGGTGTCGCCCCGCACCACGCCCTCACAGCCGGGGATCACGTCACCACAATGCAGTTCCAACGTCATCGCTGCTCTCCTCGGTCCGGTCATGCGGGTCGGGCCATCGAGAGGGCCTGGTCGCGGCTCAGCGTCTGTGCGTGCACGCTGCGTGCGTGCTCCTGCGCGGCGGCGACCACATCGTCGTCGTCGGCGCCGTGCAGCGTGTAGCCGCAGGGGCACTGGATCACCTTGGCCTGACTCACGGGCTCCCTCCCACCTGGAAGACTGGGCGCAGCATCTTGGAGCGAGGTTGGCATGACGTTGGAACGACAGGTGCGGTTCTACCTCACCGGTCGCGTCTGCGTCGAAGGCGACCGGATCGTGGACCAGACCGCACTGCCCGGACGGCAGGGTCGGCTCGCATTCGTCCACCTCGTGGCGGAGCGGCACCGCCCGGTGCCGCTCGACGAGCTCGCCGCCGCCTTGTGGGGCGAGCGGCTCCCGAGCAGCTGGGAGACCTCGCTGCGGGCGGTGGTGAGCAAGCTCCGTACGGTGTTGGCCACGGCCGCTCCGGACGCGCTCCTCTCCAGCGACGCCGGCTGCTACCAGGCCCACCTCGGCGCGGGCTGGGTGGACGTCGAGGCCGCGGCCAACGCCGTCGACCGCGCCGAAGGGGCGCTGCGAGCGGACGACCTCGACCGTGCCTGGTCCGAGGCCACGGTCGCCGCCGGCATCGCGCGACGGCCAGTGCTGCCGGGTGAGGACCTGCCCTGGGTGGGGGCCCTGCGGGGGCGCGTCCGGGCGCTGCGGGTGCGCGCGATCGACGTCCTCGCGCAGGTCTATCTCGCGCGGGGCGACCACCCGCTGGCGATCACGATGGCGCGTGAGCTGGTCGATCTCGAACCCTTCCGCGAGGCCGGCTACCGCCACCTGATGCTGGCGCATCTCGCGGCCGGTGACCGCGGCGAGGCGGTGCGGGTCCACGCCGGGCTGCGCCAGCTGCTGAACGAGGAGCTCGGGATCGAGCCCGCCCCCGACACCGTGCGCGTGTTCGAGCACGTGCTGCGTGCCGGGGCCCCCGACGCCGCGGACGACGGCCACGACTGACCCGCCGGCGAAGCCGCGTACCATCCACCACCGCCCGACGACAAGCGAGCGACGTGCGTGGCCATCGTGGTCCAGAAGTACGGCGGTACCTCGGTCGGTGACACCGACCGGATGCGGCGTGTCGCCGACCGCATCGCCCGGGCCCACCATGCCGGTGACCAGACCGTCGTCGTCGTGTCGGCCATGGGCACGACCACCGACGAACTCGTCGCCATGGCGCAGCGCATCAGCGACCGACCGCCCGAGCGCGAGCTCGACATCCTGCTCACCAGCGGCGAGCGCATCTCGATGTCGCTGCTGGCGATGGCGCTGTACGAGCGCGGCGTCCCCGCCAAGTCGTTCACCGGGTCGCAGGCGGGGATCATCACCGATGCGTCGCACGGCAGAGCGCGGATCGTCGACATCACCCCGGGCCGGGTCAAGCAGGCCATCGACGAGGGCAACGTCGTCATCGTCGCCGGGTTCCAGGGCGTGAGCCAGGACACCAAGGACATCACCACGCTCGGCCGGGGCGGGTCGGACACGACCGCCGTCGCGCTGGCGGCATCGCTCAACGCCGACGTGTGCGAGATCTACACCGACGTGGACGGGGTCTTCACCGCCGATCCGCGCATCGTGCTCGACGCGCGCAAGCTCGACTACGTCTCGTACGAAGAGATGCTCGAGCTCGCCGCCCAGGGGGCGAAGGTGCTCCAGGTGCGCTCGGTCGAGTTCGGGCGCAACCATGGCGTCAGGATCCACGTACGGTCGTCGTTCAGCTACACCGCCGGCACCTGGGTCGGCCCGGAGGAGGACAAGGTGGAGGACGCGATCATCTCGGGTGTCGCCCACGACACGTCCGAGGCCAAGGTGACCGTCCACGGCGTGCCGGACCGGCCCGGCGTGGCGGCCCGGCTGTTCTCGGCGCTGGCCGACGAAAGCATCAACGTCGACATGATCGTCCAGAACGTGTCGATGGACGGGCGGACCGACATCTCGTT
>CAZSQF010000348.1:0-3060 GCA_964608935.1 uncultured Actinomycetota bacterium
TTGATGTCGCGCTGCATCAACGCGACCACCGCGCCGTAGAGGATCCCGACGACCGACACCGCCAACAGCCACGGCGCCGCCTCCCGGGTCGCGTCCGGGAACAGCGGCAGGGCGTAGCGCAGCAGCCCGAACGTGCCGAGCTTGAGCAGCACGCCGGCCAGGAACACCGATCCGCCGGTCGGCGCCTCGGTGTGGGCGTCGGGCAGCCAGGTGTGCAGCGGGAACAGCGGCACCTTGACCGCGAAGGCGATCACGAACGCCGCGAACAGCCAGCGCTGCTCGACCAGCGACAGCTCGAGCGCCCGGATCGCCTGGTAGTCGAACGACCCCGTCTGCCCGAACAGGTACAGGATCGCGACCAGCATCAGCAGGCCGCCGAGCAGGGTGTACAGGAAGAACTTCACGGCCGCGTACCGGCGGTCCCGGCCACCCCAGATGCCGATGATCAGGTACATCGGGACGAGCGAGAACTCGAAGAAGACGTAGAACAGCAGCAGGTCGGTCGCCGTGAACACGCCGATGACCGCGGCCTCGAGGATGAGGAAGGCGGCGAGGTAGCCCTTGACCCGGTCGCTGACGCTGTCCCACGACGCGAGCAGGACCAACGGCGTGAGGAAGGTGGTCAACAGGATCAGCACCAGGCTGACGCCGTCGACGGCGAGCGCGAAGTCCGCGCCGAGGACCGGGATCCACGCCACGCGCTCGGACAGCTGGAAGCCGGGCTCGGAGACGTCGAAGCGGGCCAACAGCACGAGCGACGCCACGAACGTGAGGGCGGTGGTCACCAGCCCGACCGTCTTGGCGGTGCGCTCGTCGGCATCGAACAGCGCGAGCACCAGCGCACCGAACAGCGGCAGCGCGATCGTCAGCGTGATCAGACCCATCGGCTACCTCACCTGGACCAGTAGGAAGCCGACGAGGACGAGCGCGCCGACGAGCAGGCCGGCCACGTAGCCGCGCACGAGCCCGGTCTGCGCGCGCCGGCTCACGCGCCCGATCTGGACGGACATCGCGCCGGCGCCGTTGACGAGCCCGTCCACGATGCGCGTGTCGAACCACACGATCGCGTCGGCGGCACGGCCGCCGGCCCGCACGAACACGGTCTCGTAGAGGTCGTCGACGAAGAAGCGGCGCTCCATCAGCTCGGCGACCGGTCCGCGGACCGGCTCGACGACCCGTCCCTGCGAGACGTCGCGCCGGAAGTAGGCGAGGTAGGCCAGCCCGATGCCGACGGCCGCGGCGACGATGGCGATCGCGATCAGCGCCGGCTCGGTCATCGGGCCTGCCGGGGCGAGCCCGAGCTCGCCGACGCCAGCCGTCGACGGCGCCAGGAACCGGTACAGCGGCCCGTCGTGGACCGGGTTGAGCAGCCCGCCACCGAGGCTGAGCACCCCGAGGACGATCAGCGGCACGGTCATCGACCGCGGTGATTCGTGCGGGTGGACGTCGTCGCCCCAACGCCGCTCGCCGAGGAACACCAGGAAGAACCACCGCGACATGTAGAAGGCGGTCAGCACCGCGGCGATCAGGCCCACCGCCCACACGGCACCGAAGCCGTGGAGGTAGGCCTCGGTCAGGATCTGGTCCTTGGAGAAGAATCCGGAGAACGGCGGGACGCCCGAGATCGCGAGCCAGGCGACCGCGGAGGTCCAGAACGTGATCGGCATCAGCGTGCGGAGCCCACCCATGCGCCACACGTCGGTCTGGTTGGCCATCGCATGCATGACCGACCCGGCGGCCAGGAACAACAGCCCCTTGAAGAAGGCGTGGGTGACGAGGTGGAAGATGCCCTCGCGGAACGCGCCCACGCCGACGCCGATGAACATGAAGCCGAGCTGCGACACGGTCGAGTAGGCCAGGATCTTCTTGATGTCGTCCTGCCGGACGGCGATCAGCGCCGCGAGCAGCGCCGTCAGCGCACCGATCCAGGCGATGACGACCATGCCGTCGAGCGACTGGACGAGCACCGGCGACATGCGCACCGTCAGGTACACGCCGGCGGTCACCATCGTGGCGGCGTGTATCAGCGCCGAGACGGGGGTCGGGCCCGCCATCGCGTCCGGCAGCCACACGTACAGCGGGATCTGGGCCGACTTGGCCGCGGCACCGCCCATCATCAAGAGCACGATCGCGAACGCGGTGCCCGACGCCAGCACGTCGGCGTTCGGCAGCACCTCGAGGAAGTCGAGCGACCCGAACACCGCGAACACCAGGAACAGGGCGATCATGAACGACACGTCGCCGACGCGGTTGGTGATGAAGGCCTTCTTGGCCGCGACCGCGTTCTCGCCCTTCTCGAACCAGAACCCGATCAACAGGTAGCTCGACAGCCCCACCAGCTCCCACCCGAGGAACAGCGTGAGCAGGTTCGCGCCGAGCACCAGCACCAGCATCGAGGCGAGGAACAGGTTGAGGTAGGCGAAGTAGCGCCCGTACCGCGGGTCCCCGTGCATGTAGCCGACCGAGTAGACGTGGATGAGCAGGCCGACGCCGGTCACGACCAGCAGCATCACGGTCGTGAGCTGGTCGATGTAGAGGTCGAAGGCGACCTCGAGGGGGCCGGCGGCGATCCAGGTCGGCAGCGGACGCAGGTGGGCGGCGGGATCGCCGAGCACCTGCACCGCCACGGCGACCGACAGCAGGAAGCTGATGCCGGCCGCACCGATGGCGATCGTCGCCGTGCGCTCCCCAAGCGTGCGTGTGAGCACGAGCACCAGCGCGAAGCCGAGCAGCGGCACGACCGGGATCAGCCACGCGATCCCGACCGCCCCCGAGGTCGTCTCGACGACCTGGTTGGCGAAGGCGCTTCCCTCGGCGGCGAGCAGGGACACGTCAGTACCTCAACAGCTGGGGGACGTCGACGTCGAGCGTCCCGCGCCGGAAGAACAGGTTGACGATGAGCGCGAGGCCGACGACCACCTCCGCAGCGGCGACGACGATGACGAAGAACACGAACACGTGGCCGTCGGGCCCGCCCCACATGCGCGCGGCGGCGGCCAGGGTCAGGTTCACGGCGTTGAGCATCAGCTCGACGCACATGAACAGCACGATCGCGTTGCG